>CAZFPU010000069.1:0-9598 GCA_964521145.1 uncultured Methanosarcinales archaeon
GAGTGAGTATATAAAGGAGCGTTGGAATTTTTGGTTTGCCCTTATTCCGAAAAGAGATTGCATTGCAAGACCCATAAGACCTAAGGTTCAAATCATTAATAGCAAGATAATCAAGAATATGCCTAATTAGATTAAAAGACCCTTGCACTAGGACATCAACATATTAGAACCCGACGCCCGCCGCAACGAACAAAGTGCGTTGCCTAGCCTTTGGTGCGGGCAAAATATCCTAGCTTTTGTTTCGAAATTTATTTTACGATCTGTATTAAAAATTAATAAACAGAACTCAAATTGATCCAATCGCACTAATTGCTCCGACCCTAAAGAACAATTTGCTATCCTTATAAATTACATTCCTTATTCTAACATATTGCTCAATATCGTCGGATTTTCTGTTTTAACTGATAGCAAGTGTAAAACAACATTTAAGTATTAGTTTGGCCTTATTAGTATCAGATTGAGAAAAGCTAATCGGTTGAATTATCATTTTGTCTGAATTTTATTTCATCTGAACTGTTTGTTGCACTTAGCTTTCATTAAAATTGTATTTAAACTTTTTACACTTGGAGGTGTTTGATATGAGACTTGCTGTAATCCTAGGGTGGGCTTTGATGTTACTTATGCTTCTTGGGACTGTTCTGGCTCAGGATAATTCCACGAACCAAACAAATGAAAATAATTCTACCAACACGACGACACAAAACGATACTGCAAACAATTCCAGCAATAACAATCAATCAAGTCAGGGAAACGAAGTAACTATCTGCCATTTTCCCCCTGGCAATCCTGCAAATCGGCAGACGATCAGCGTCAATTCAAATGCGCTCAGCGCGCATCTTGCGCATGGCGACACGATAGGGGCTTGCCCAATGGCAACGAACACAACAACTAACACTACCAACACTACAATACCTACCAATAATCAAACTAACGTGACGATCAACACCACAACAATCAATTCAACACAAAACAATCAAAGCAACAACAATCAAAACAACTCGGGCAATGGCATTGATGTAACCAATCAAAAATTCAATCAGGTTGTCTTGCGCTGCGATGTTCCAAACGCAACCCGATATGATTGGGACTTTGGAGATGGGCAGACCATGCGCGGCATATTCAATCAGATGGTATTCCATGTCTTTAGGGTTACTGGCCTGCGAATGGTTGTTTGCTCAGATGCTGATACAAACGAGACTGCCTCTGTGCAGGTAGAAGTGAATACGACGATAGCGGAAGATCCGGCTCAGAATACGAAAAACGTAAGCGCAGGCATCATCATCGCTCCCTTTTATCCGCAAGGTAACCGATTTGTTTTCATTTGTGAGTGGATCAATTTCGATACGATCGCATTCACCTGGAACTTCGGGGATGGAAGCAAACAAGTGCTATCTACGAACATGGATGTATTCCATGTATACACTAGTTCTGGAACATTCAATGTAAGCTGTGAGGCTGCTGATGATGAGAACATTGCAAGGAGCAGCATGCAGGTACAAGTAGGGGATCAAAGTGGATTATCAAATCAAACCAACCAAACAAATCAAACAGATGACAATGAAAATACAAACAATTCAACTCTAGATCAGGTCACTCTAGTAGAGCAAACGCGCATCGGCAATGATGTGATCTTGCAATGCAATGCGAATGACATTGAAGCGGATGCGTACAACTGGTACTTTGGCGATGGCGAGAAACTAATCGGGATACAAAATGACAATGTATACCACCGATACGCGCCAGGAACCTACAATGCGACCTGCAAAGTGGTGAGCGATGAAGATCTGCCTCTCACAAATCTTGAGGATAGCCTTTCACTAAGCGTGGGCGGTGGCAACCAGACACAAAGCGCAACGCATTTTGTTCGGATAACCAAGCACTGGTGCAACGTATCAATTGATGAGACTGATTTTGAAAATCTAACTTCAGGCAATAACACGGAGTGGTGGGCCCAAATCTCAGCTGCCTGTCCTACGGTAGTTCATGCCGAGTTTGATGAATTATCAGCTCCGGTAGAGGAATTCAGTTTTTCAATTGATGATGGCATTCAGACGCTGCCTTGGAGCAGTGCGCTTTTGATACCTCACGTTGTATGTGAAAATACCACAACGAATGTAACGATTGAAAGTAACCAAACAAACGCAACAGCGAATGCAACTAACCAAACCAATGCAACAGCAGCAAATGCGACGAGTACGGTAGTAATCAATCAGACTTGCAGCGACAACACGTATTATGAATTTGAAGTGAACAGCGGTCTACTGAACATAAGCGAGGATACCTCAGATGACACTGAAATTGGATCGGTGCTCTTTGCAAATCAAGCTGATGCAAACACATGGCTGCAAACACTCGCAAAAACAATTGTGATTGATACAACCAGCGATCCCACTGACTGGACCTGGCTGCACGTATTCAACATGCAGACACCAAACCTTGGCATGCTCAATGGCACTCCGGTGATAAATACGACCAATCAGACAAACAACACAGACAACAATCAAACAGACATCAACCAAACCGATGATGAAGATGAAAACATAACGCAAGATGTGGAGTTCGAAGCCGATCTAAGCCCGCTTGAAGAGGTTCCTCCAACCAACTCATCAGCGCAAGGCGATGCAGAGGCGCTTCTTGAAGGTAATGAACTTACCATCACGGGGAGTTTCGAAGGCTTATCGGGTGCACTACATCCAATTTCAGGTTCGGCCGCGCATATCCATGAAGCGCTTCCTGGATCAAATGGTCCGGTGATATTTCCCCTTGAAATCAATGTGGACGAATTCAGTCTGGAAGTAACACTGACTGATGCGCAAAGAGAGGCTTTACTCGATGAGCGATATTACATCAACATTCACAGTGAGTTGTTCCCTGGTGGGGAGATTCGAGGACAGCTGCTCGTGAGCGACTAAGAATGGTTTAGTGATCACAAAGTATCAAAGAACAGGGAGGGGATCAAACAATGAAACAAAAAACAACAACATTGCACCAGCTCTTTGAGCACGATCTCAAAGACATGTATTTTGCTGAACATCAACTGCTTAAGGCTCTAAAGACAATGGCAAAAGAAACCAAAGATGATGAGATAAAAAAAACGTTTGAGAAGCACTATGATCAGACGGTAGGGCAGGTAGAGCGCCTAAGGAAAGTATTTCACATCATCGGCAAAAAGCCACAGGCAAAAAAATGTCCAGGCATCCTTGGGCTTATCGAGGAAAAGAAGGAATTCTCCAAGGAGAGGCCAACGCAGGACATTTTGGATCTTTACAACCTGGGAGCTGCAACAAAAGCCGAGCGATATGAGATCTCTGCTTATGAGGCAATGATCGATAGCGCTCTAAAGCATGATATGACCGAGGTCATACCCTACCTTGAGGAGAATCTCAAGGAAGAGCACGAGGCTCTAGATAAGGTAAAGTTGCTCGTCGATGGGTTTGATACATCTAGGATAGCTTTGGTCTGATTTTATTTTTTTATTTTATTTCAATGAATTCAAAAATTTATTTTAAACATCGGAATTCCACCATCTCTTTGGGTGGTGGTTTACAGCAAGTAAACATTGTGTGGAATTCCGAGTGTGCTCAAAAACCACTTGCAGTGAAATCAACGTATCATGCCCCCGGTGTTTCACCGATGGTTTTTGACAATTAAAAACTCAATTACATTAAAATTCATAAAATTTCCAATCAAAAAAAGGGAGGAACAAAAATGCCACAAACAGTACAGCGCATTGAGGCGCCAGAAGATAGACTCAAGCTTTGGCGCACAATCGACATGAGCCGTCCAAAGTTACGATAATTGCAGTAAATACGCCAATGGCTCAATTCAGCAAAAAAAGGAAGTGAAGCGAGATGGCACGAGGAAGGCGAAAGTCTGGAAAGGCAAGCGCTCAAGGCGGATCAAGAAATGAAACAGGATCGGGATCGCAAAAGCAGTCTGAAACCAGCATGGATGAGCCGGTCTGGTGATCAATTTTTTATTTTTTCATGATTGAATCTACTTAGCATTAAACAAAACTAGATGGAGTGTGAAGTAAATGGTAAATGAAGGCAGAAGTAATAAGTCTGGTCAAAGTGGCCAGTCAAACCAGGCATCTGGGGAATCCCAAAGAGGTTCTCAGGGCTATGGCAGCAGTGGAAGCCAAGGTAGCACGGGAAGTCAAAGCGACCAAGAATCCCAAAAGGGCAACATGGGCCAAAACCAATCGGGAAAAAGCTCAGGCCCACAGGGTAGAGCTGGTGAATCGTATGGAAACACTAACACCGAACAGGGCAAACAAGCTGGAGAGGAGCGAGGAGCTTCAGGCGAAGAACGCAAAGGCGAGTCCAACCCTAATAAAAAGCTTGAACGCATGACTGTGGAGTAATCCAAAAATAATAAGGGCCCTATCCGCAAGGAGAGTCTAATCCAGTGAACGCATAGGGGGTTGTACTTGTGCTGAGACATTTTTTGTCTCAGCCGGGCAGCTCTTTGCCCGCTATTTTATTTCAGAGTATTCGCTAGGGGGGGTAACTGATAATGAAAACAGGACTTATTGTGATTGGGATCATTTTCTTGGTCTTTGGAGCTATTTTTTATTTCATGCCAACACCAAGTGCGGGAGCTACAACAACTATTGTGACGCCTGATGCGACTAATACTAAGACATCGTTCGCGTCTGTCATCGTTCCTTGGCAACTGACCATGGCACTAGCGTTGATCGGATTTTTGCTGCTCCTAGCGGGTCTTATATTGCCTGATAGAAGTGATCGGGTGAGAAGAGATGAGGACGCAAAAAGCACTTATGTCTCGCAGACCAAAGAATATCGGGAAACAGGAGATGGCAGAAAGCATCGCATTGTCCGCAAAAGAAGAAAGCAGCAGTATGGTTAAGGTTTGCTTTCTTTATTTTGATTTTTAGATTTTTTATTTCAGTTTCTTATGCGGTCTTTTCTTTCGATATGCGTATAGTTGCTCTATATTGACATTCTTTTTCGCACGTATGGCAATCGCATCGTAATTTTTTCGAATTGCCGTTAGTTCATCCTCTGAAAGCTCTTCGATGTTGAGCAGCGCGTTGTGCGCTTTCTTGGTGACATAGATCAACTCATCGAGTTTTAATTGCAATGCCATTGTATCCCGATTCTGGGTGTTTTGGATAAGAAACACCATGAGAAAGGTTATGATCGTGGTCGCTGTATTGATGACTAATTGCCAAGTGTCGTTGAAATCAAAGATTGGTCCGGTTAACAGCCAGATTATTATGACAAAGCATGCCAGTAGGAATGTTATCGGTTTTCCAGATTGGTGGGAGGTCCAGTTTGCAACGTTTGAGAAAAATCGCTTCTTTATCATAGCGAGAATAGGACTTTTTGCTATAAATAGGTTTCGTTATCGTTGGGCAGCGTTCAAAATCTCGCTATCGCTCGGATTAGCGGGCTTCTCGCATTCGATGTTGTTCTAAATGGTCGACATTCCCCGGGTGGGACAACCCCCTTGTCGATAAATTGGTAAGGATTAACATGCTCGACCGTAAGCCCGCTAATCTACATTTTGAACGCTGCTGTTATCGTGGCAGGCTTGAAATACAAAATATAACCATGAAGAAAATAAAGAAATCCCCTCCGCCGGATTTGAACCAGCAACCTTTCGGTATCAGCTGACTGCATATCATTCCTTGCTTTTAGCGTAGTCAAGCAGCGATCTTCTCTACAGCCGAACGCTCTACGGTTGAGCTAGGAGGGGACCATTTATAAAGAAACAAGAATGATTTTTAAATTTATCCCATTGGTTTCATATTTCTTTGCGCATTATGGGCGACCAAACACTATACGCTAGAAGCGCTCACATCAATTCAAGAAATCAGAATGTACTCATTTCAGCAAGATAGGGCCGTGCAAAATGCCCTTTGCATAAACCCTTGCAGCTTGCTTCTCATGGTAGGCTTTTACATCTGATAGAACTATCGATCTCAGGCTTGGAAAGCTTATTATTGCCACGCGCGACCACTTCCTCGATGCTCCCGGGGAAGGGCCTACTGGGAAACTGTTCTTTTGCCATCTCTAAAAATGTCGTTCCTAGGATATTTCCCAGAGGAGAATTCAGCGTTTGGAGGGTTTGCTCTTTTAGAGTCTCCATTTGTCCAATTATCCATGCGCTTAACTTGCCTGCCGCTTCATGGTATGTCAGATATTCCTCCTTTGAAGGGAATATCCTATGGTACACTTCATCTCTAAAGCGCTGATTTTTTACCATTGATGGTTTGCTCGAATAGACGCTGGCAATCTCTTTGGACACAGCCACGATCGCTTCTGCTTGCTGAACATGGATCTCGACGTAGGCATCAAGCGATTGCATGAGCATATTTCCCTGCTTGCTGCTTGTATTAGCAGGATCTAGGGCAAAGAGAGGCCCTACTGATTCCTTCATGTACTGTACGTACGCAAGCGCGTTCTCAAGCATCTCTTTTGGCTTTTCAAAGTTTAGAATAATACCTGCCTGCGCAAGAACCCTGCTATGTTTTTCACGGTAGTGATGTTCCTTTAGCTCAGCACTAAAAAAGCCATTCAATATCCCATCATCCTCATTTGAAAATTGGGCAAAAGGGATGTAATTGGGGTGGTTTGTCAAAGACTCTAGCTTTCTTGATTGAGCTGCCATTTGTCTTACAAATCTATAGTATTTTTTAAATTTTACTACGTAAAAGAAATAAAATTATTGCGCTGGAGTCATTGGCAGAAAAAACGACACACTTGCTTGTGTGAAATCACCCTATGGCATAGGCAGCTTCAAAATGTAGGTTAGTGCGCCTAAGGTCGAGCATATTGAAAACAACAAATCAGCCGACAAAGGGGTTGCTCCACCCGGGAAATGTCGGCCATTAGGACAACAATTGAATGCGAGAAGCGCACTAACCCGACCGAAGGGAGATTTTGAACGCTGCTCCTATGTCATAGAAATCAATATAATCTATTCCTTGACCTGCAGAACACTCGAGGACCCGGTCATGGTCTTCTTATCTTGTTTAAACACTGCGGTTGCTGCCGGCAAATTAAAGTTGCCAAGGATTGATAATCTTGATTTTATCTTGTAGCTAAGCACGCGTTCTTCGGAAGGCTCTAGTGCATGCACATTCCATTTTATGATCGTGTGGCCTTTCTTCTCATGCTTTAGGATCTTGTTTGGCTGTAGTGAACCCATTGAGACCTCGCGCTCAACGGCAACAAGGCTTGGGGCAACATCAGTCACTTCAATGTCATCAAGCTTCTTTTGGCCGCGGTTCCTGATATGGATGATGAGGGATAATTCTGAGATGCCGCCTTCTTTCTTGACTATATTCCCTGATTCCTTTATGATTATCAAAGGAGAGCGAAGTACTAGATAGAGGATAAACAAGGTGACGATAAGGACCAGGATCACGAGCAGCGGAACATAATTCCTTTTGACCATGACCTGCATATCATTGCCCTGGAATTGCAGATCCCATGAAAAATAACGCCTGCCCTCCTTGGTTAGAACTTCGGCATTTGGCTTTTCGGAGGAGAATATCGAATGCAGCAGCGTTGTTGGTGCTTCATATGTCCCCGTATATGCTGGATTATTCGATCGCAGGTCGTAACGCAGCACTGTCGTCAGGAATCCTTTTTGCGACTCTTGCGGCACCGCTTCAAGATACTGCGTGACGCTGTACTCTTTTGCGATTGGATTTATGATGCTTCGGTTATAATAATGGGCCGTTATGACCAGATTATCCTTTTGCGGTGGGGTCAATGGGTCTAGGCTTGCGCTGAATTCCAAGACCCTCTCTTCTTTTGGGCCAAGCGTTGTTTCAAAGGTTTTTTTGAATAAGAGGCTATCCACTCGAAGCTCAAGCTTTTCATAATTGATCACGTTCTGGTTGCTTAAGGTTACCTTTATTGGGACTTCCTGCCTTGGGTCTATGTCTTCGGGGATACTCACACTCGCAAGCACTGTTGGGACATATCCTTGGATCAAGGTATCGGTAGAAAGGACGATCACTTTGAGGGGGACATCGACGTATTCATCGGTTTCCTGGATGCCAACGCTCACGTGGACGGCATACGTTCCAATCTCTCTGATCTTGAGCGGGTCTACCAGGATATCTATGCTGGCTTGCTCATGCGGGTTAATTAAGAGCGATATGGGATTTGCAATGGGTTCAGTTCGGATATCCCACGTTGGAAAGTTAAGGTTGGTTACATGAAATTCAGTTGGTTCTGAGCGATCATTTCTGATCTTGATCTCAAAATGGGCAAACTCATCGATTGTGATGCGATTGTCGGTTTCAGTAACTTCAACAGAGAACGAATCAGAATCAATTGGCTGGCCAAAAACAGATGATGCCGCATACAAAAACACGGCAAACAGTATCAACAGATATCGCAGACGCATAAGCCCCACTCCTTTTTTGTTATTTCTGGCAAGTACTTATATTTAAATGTTATGAGAGTGAGAGAGTGAGGGCTTCCATGAAAATCTTTTTTCTTATTGGGTCGGAAATAGGTAGAAACGCACCAATGAGACAAAAACCAATGGACTATTTTGCATTCATTGACTCAAAAATCAAAAAAGAATGGAAACATTTTCATGGAAGCCGAGAGTGAGACCCAGTCGAAGACTTAATCTTCAAGGCCTTTCTTCTTAGAACTACGGCAGGACAAACTCACGCATACGATGGCTTCATAGCCGGCTCGAGGATCCTCTTTGGAGTTGGCTTTCCTTCTTCCTGTATCAAGGAAACTAACGTATTTCCTTTTGGCGTTACCTGATACACTAATTTATCAGCAAATCCTTTCGAATCCAAAAGACGCGCAAGATTCTCGTAATAGCCTAACCTATCAAAAGCCTTCGCATAGGTTGTTGGCTCAACAAGCCCATCTCGAATGAGCTTATCCAAGCTCGGGCGCTCAGCTTGGATAGCGTGCTTAAAGTCCCAATAATTGAGTAGACCAATTGGCGTGAGTGTTTCTTTGTCATTGCCAATTACTTCTCTCAGCGGAAACGAAATAAGCTTTCCTTGGGCATAGCTACCTACTTGCTTTCCAAAAACAGGGGCTCGATTATAATCGTAGGCAGCCCACTGCCCTGGCGCGGCTCCAAATTCATTGAAATTCCCCTGACTATCATGCAGATACAGTGGATTTTGGATCAGTGATCCATCAAGAAGGCCAACTTGTGCGCTGGGGTCGTTAAATTCCTTCCAGCCTTGTTGCTTGAAGAATTGAGGATTTGCTATCAATCTTGAGAGAATTCTCATCTGAGCATACGGCCCTATCAAAGGCCGAGTCAACTCGCTCCTTGCGAGATAGTCCAGTATCATATGATCGCCCTTGCCCATGGTAAAATCAGGCGAATGCCGGAGGGTATAAAGATTTTTTCAAAAAGTTTTGGCAGCGTTCAAAATCTCGCTTTCGCTCGGGTTAGCGGGCATCTCGCATTTCACTGTTTATTTCAATAACCGACATTCCCCGGAGGGACAACCCCCTTGTCGGTTTTTTTGTTAATCTTAATATGCTCGACCGTAAGCCCGCTAACCTACATTTTGAACGGGAAGGGGCTTCAGCTGCGGACTTCAGTCCGCAGTGCCCAGTAACGATTA
>CAZFPU010000070.1:0-9588 GCA_964521145.1 uncultured Methanosarcinales archaeon
CACGAACACCTTTTCAGGCATCGTAGCCCTCTTATTGCTTCCCTTCATTTCCTTGAAATCTTTATCACTCTCTGCATCGCTTTTGTTTTTATCTATCGGGGTCATCTGGGGCTGGAATCGGCTTACCTATACAAAAGCAATGTCAATGGAAGAAGCAAGCAGGGTTCTGACCATTGCGCAGATGAGTCCTGTTATTATCCTGATAGGTTCTACGATTTTCTTTGGTGAAATTCTTAGGCCTATTGATTTTATCGCGTTCTTATTGATACTAATAGGGGTTGTATGGATCTCTCTCAAGAAAGTAGCAGGGAAATTTCACGTCACAAAAGCTATCTGGTGGATGATTCCCAATGTACTTCTATTCGCGCTTACAACGCTCATGCTCAAATTAACTGAAATAAGCGATTGGCCAATTGCGTTATTTTGGATCAATATCGGATTTGTAGTTGGCTGCCTTCCCCTTGCATTTTTGCCTAAGTATTATTCTGAGATTAAGAGATCGATCAGCGGGAAACTTTTAACGATTGTCGGCGTTTTACTATCTATAAATTTGTTGACATCGCTTGGGCGCGCGAGTTATTTTGTTGCCTTGCAAAAGGCTCCGGCGGCAATTGTCTCTGTATTAGCGGGAACGCAAAGTATTTTTGTGTTCTTTCTGGCGATCTTGCTCACGTTTTATTTCCCTAAAGTACTAAAGGAAGACCATCATGTCTCGACGCTTCTTAGCAAGTTCTTAGCGATCGTGCTGATACTGATTGGGATAATTCTCTTGTATCTTGCCTAAGCAAATGCCTTGAGTACCAATAAATAATATGACGACCAGACCCAGTGCATTATAGAACGCAATGCCTAGTTCGATTATTGAAAATAAAAACTTTCAAAAGATAAAACGAGAAACAAAGAAATGATAGAAAAATGATTATTGTTTTAATTCGATGATTGCTTGAGCAAGATCGCCATTGTGCTTCTCAATAGCTGCCTTCGCATCTTCTTCAGAAGCGCCGGTCTGCTCAACTACTGTTTGAACATCTTCATCACTAATAGAGACTTCCTGCGATAATTCAAGCTCTTCAATTTCGCCAGTTACTTGCAGGCTTTCCTGGCCCATCATGTTCACTTTAGCAACCGTTGGATTTCTTATGATCAAAGTTTTATCAGGAGTCTTAATGATGACTTCAGTCGCTTCGATGTCCTCTTGAGTGATGCCAAGCTTTTTCATGGCTTTCTGCATCTCTCTTGGGTTCATGCCCGGTATCATTGGATTAACCCGCGATGCCTAGAAATCGGTTGCCATAGGTGTATAGAATGATCATGATCAAGACAACCAATACGCACAAGATGATGATGTGTCCTGGCTTTATTCGTATCTTTGATCGGTATTCATCAAAATACCGCATAAGCCCGCCAGATCCGCTGGGCATGTTTATTTTTTGTTGTGTCATTTTGAGTAGGATGTAGGATGTAGGATCAGCGTAAGCCACCTTTTGTCAGGTCGTTTTGCAGTAAACTGCCATTACCTGCCTTAGCATTGAACTAAGCGTCAACAATTGACTTGCACCAGCCAAGGGCTCACCGTTTCATCCATTCCCTGCAAGACGTCAGATCCTTAGTATCCTGTTACCAGGATTTTGGATACATCATCCCATTTGCATGGTGGTTCGTTTCTGAGTGGTTGCCATCCATTTCTGGATCTCACTTGCGTGAGTGGCTTTTCACATGGTGGGTGGACTTTCCTCACTTATTTCAAGCGAAAGCTAAGTGCTGACCCTACAATTGGTTTGAAAAGGATATTGGTTTATAAATTTAACTCAAAAAGAAGAGCGAAAATTCAGCTAAAGTATTAGGGCCAAAATTTTGTTTTTATTAATCTTACAACCACATAAAGAATAAGATAGACCAATGTGTAAACGGCCGCTCCTTCAAGTGCTGCAAGAAAGGAATCAAGAATACCACCTTCGATTATTAATGTAAAAACAAACCAGAAAATGTAAAACACAATGAATGCTATTGTTGCGTGTTTTTTGAGATGGTTATAGACTTCGTGCATTAATTTCATTGCTCCTTCTTCTTCTCCTTATATTCATGCACTTTCTCAACAACTAAAGAATCTTCATGGCATCGAGCATATGCCTCAGATAGACCTCATTGTCTTTCTTCATAACTTGACCATTTCCTTCCTTATTCTATCGATCAGATAAGGGCTTATGGCGCTTTCACTGAGCAAATCGACCTTTTTGCCGGTTTCCTTTGAAAGCTCTTGCTCTATTGAAACAAACTCAAGAAGTGATTTTGGCTTTGAGAATTTTACCAGGATATCTACATCACTATTCTTTTTTTCCTCTCCGCGCGCATATGAGCCAAAGACTGCTATTTGCTTAGCTCCTTGTTTTCTAAGCTTGTCTGCAATGGTCTTGAGCAGTTGGTTTCTTTTCATACCATCCTAAAATCAGCTTTCCTTTATTTAATCTTTCTGTTCTTTTTTCTTGTACGCATGCACTTTCTCAATCACAAACACATCATACTTCTCCTGCCCAGAATAAATATTCCTATGTTCGCGAATCTCCAATTTAAACTCAGCGGCATATTTTTCAATCAAATCCTTCAAACCAATCAATACCAACAACCCATTCTTCTTGAGGACAAACTCTGCCTGATAAAACAATTGCTTGTAATGTTTCTCATAGCCTTCTTTTCCTAAAGGTAACTTAGAGGCCATCTTATCGATTGTTTCCTTATCGAATTTGGTATCGAGCCAATCCAAATCCATGCGCCTAAAATCAATGCTTTTCATGATGCCGGCTATCTGCGCGTTTTTCTTGGCAAATGCGATGTGTTTCATGGCTGAATCGGCGCAATAGATCTCGTTTTTGGAATCCTTGAACTTCTTATTCTCCTTCTCGAAAAAAGTATTGAAATCATGATCCTTGTATTTTGCGAATTTCAAGAAAGCGAATTTCTCCCTATTAAAAAAATTCAGGGGAAAATGGGTAGAATAGATTGCTGCTTCGATTGGAATTGTTCCAGAGCCTGCAAAGCAGTCCATGAAAACGTCCTTCTCCTTAAGATCGCAGAGCATGGCCAGGCCAAAACCCAGCGTTCCCTTGATATCAGCGGCATGCGAGAAGATGTGATGGCTTCTTTTGCTTAAGTCAAAGCCCGCGTAATCAATAAACACGTAGCAAAAAGTGGGTGTCACATAGAATATCAGGGGCACATGGGGGTTTTTCAAATCGACTAGCTGCTTGTTCTTGTTTGTTTTCTCGATGTGCTCGATAAGAACTGCGCTTAATTGCTGCTCGTATTCTGGCGAAGGCAGGTCTTTTTGGGCAACGATCTTGCAGCGAACCCTGATGGTCTCATTCTCTCGAAAGAAAGCCTGCCAGGGAACTGATCCAACTGCCTGCTTAAAATCAGATATCAGATCAGAATAAGGAAAGTCAAGCGCCAAGAATCCGACTTTTCCAGCGCTTTGGGCGCGATAGCACAGCAAGAACAGGTCTTCATCGCTTTTGCAAGGGAAGGTGATGCAGCCTTCATCAATTGAGCTTTTCTGTGAAATAAGTCCCGCTACTTCCTTGGCTGCGATGTCTTCCATCCCCACATGAGTCAATAGGATCCCTTTCATAGAATCTTGGTTGAGAGGTAATTATAAAAAGCTTTAGTGATTGGAATGAATTATGTAGATAAATTACGAAATCAAAAGCCAAAAATACATAAGAGTAGTCCTTGCACTACGATATCAATAATTAGATGCCGCACGCACTGGTGCGGCCTACATATCCTCGCTTTTGGAAAGAAATCAAAACAAATAAAAATCAAAATACCAAAACTCCAATGAAAAAAATAATCCTAGACACCAATTTCCTCCTGGCAGGATACCAATTCAAACTAGATATAATAGAGAAAATAAGGCATGCCCTTTCTTTTGCCTATGAATTATACATTTTGGATAAGACCAAGGATGAGATAGGCTGGATACTAAAAAAGCAGAAGACAAAGCATCGCGAAGCGGCAAAATGGGGTTTAAAGATCATCGCAAAGAACCAATTCAAGGAGCTCCCTGCCAAGGATGACATGCTTGTCGATGATTCATTGGTAGAGTATGCGAAGAAAGGATACATTATAGCAACCCAGGATATGGAGTTGAAAAGAAGGTTGAGAAATGAGAATTTTACGATTTTGACGATTAGGAAAAAAAAATATATGATGATCGAGAATGAGAAGATTATTTGAGCAGATAGGCTTTGCACAAAAAGTGGTTAGCATCGTAGGTCGAGCATCGTTCTGACAACAGTGAACCGACAAGGGGGAAGTCCCTTACGGGGAACGTCGGTCATTTGCATCACAGTGACATGCGAGAAGATGCTAACCCGAAACGAAGTGGAGTTTTTGTGCAAAGCCGAGCAGATAGAAAACTTATATTAACAGTAATCCTTTTCTCAGTATCAATATGCAGACTCAAATCCAAAATACAATAGAAGATTCAGTTACTGGTTTTAGGAGTTTTGAAGCCCGTGGGGTTGGAAAAAACAGGCCATATACCCTCGAATCAATTACAAATACTGACAGTTCTATGATAGAAAGGCTACGTTTAGATGACTCTTTGCTTCGTATGGATTTCAAAGATGGAAAGCCAGAAGCTCGAAAATATAGGCGGGAACAGCTTTTTGGCAGATATATCGTGCTTCCTTCACAGTATATAAAGGCGAAGCTTGGTTAATTCTGGAAATAGATAATTTTCACCCCTATCCTCTAAGGAAAGCTTTAAAAAGCACACCCATCTCCTCAAAAGGGTATGTATTACAAGATCCAGCTAAAAGACCACATCCGGGTACCACCTGACCTCTTCGATCTAGACATAAAAGAGGCTGTTGTAAAGCGGCTGAAGCGAAAATATGATGGTTATATCTCGAATGAGCTAGGCATCGTTATTGATGTCGCTGAGCTAAAAAACATCGGCAAAGGGATCATTATTCCAGGTGATGGCGCATCATACTATGAAGTTGTTTTCGAAGTCCTAACTTTCAAGCCGGAATTGCAGGAAGTGATCACTGGAAGGATCAAAGACATTGTTGATTTTGGCGCATTCATAACCATGGGTCCAATTGATGGAATGATCCACGTTTCGCAAACCATGGATGATTTTGTGAGTTTTAGCAAAGACAAGACCTTAGCAGGAAAAGAGAGCAAAAAATCCTTAAAGGTAAATGATGTCTGCAAAGCAAGGATCATAGCAGTCTCATTCAAAGATCCAACGAATCCAAAACTAGGACTAACAATGAGGCAACAAGGCCTTGGAAGGCTTGATTGGATCGAGGACGAGCAAAAAGTACCAGAACAAAAAGAGGCGAAGGCAGAGAAAAAAGAAAAGCCTAAGAAAAAATGAAAAAGAAAGTATGCAAGCGATGCAAATTATTTGTTGATGGCGCTGAGTGCCCTGTGTGCAAGACAAGCTCATTTTCACCAAACTGGCAAGGCAGATTATTCATACTCGACGCTCAAAAGTCGCAGATAGCCCAAAAGATAGGTGTGCCGGCAAAAGGAGAATACGCAATCAAGGTACGATAACCATGGAATTAACGATTCAAACCAAAACAGAAGAGCCATTGCTTTCAAGAATGAAAGTGCATGCAGAAGTAACGTTCGAAAAAGAAACCCCATCAATGAAGCAAGTACAGGCAGGCCTTGCAAAATCGCTTGGAAAGGAAGCAGCAGTTATTGCTGTTGATAGGATAGATACTGCTTATGGACTGCACAAGGCAAGCGTTATTGCCTATGCATATAAGGATGCTCAGGTAATGAGTGTTGTGAAGAAAGAAGGAAGAAAATCGATAGAAAAAAGAAAAAAGCAGGAAGAAGCTGAAGCCGCAAAGAAAGCAGAGCATGCTAAGAAGATTGAAGACGAAAAAAAGGCTAAGGATGCGGCAAAGGCCGAAAAGAGTGAATAATAATGGCAGCACCACCAAAAAAGGACGCAGGCAAGGGAGCAGCGCCAAGCAAGAAAAAAGCAAAGCCGGCATCACGATTCTACAAGGTTTCAGGCAATAAAGTCGATCGAATCAACAAAACCTGCCCAAAATGCGGCCCTGGATTTTTCCTGGCAGCCCATAAGGATAGGGAAACCTGCGGACATTGCGATTATACGCAGTTTAAGAAATAAACTTATTTAATTTTTTCTTAATTGTTTTCTTAGAGCAAGAACCGCTAAAGCTATTACCATGGAAAGCGGCACAATGAAGATAAGATATCTAAAAACTACTCTGAACATACTCTCAAAAATTCTCTCAAAGAGATAATAAAAAAATTTTAGAGATAATGGAAGATGCAAGAGGCCTCTTCTGGCGTCTATTAAGACCATCAGACCAAACAATATAAAAAAATATCGAGTGGAAAGTTGTACAAATGAGCCATCCAAAAAATAAGATTTGATAAACGATTCTTTAGTTGAGGGAGATTTCCCTGGTTCGTATTTTCTTGCCCGCCAAATTCCAACAATGCCGCCTACTACGATAAAGCATAGTGATAGAAAATATATTACATAGGCAACTAATGGTGTTGACTGTGAAAGGGTTCCAAAAATAATTAAAACTACAGGGAAGATCAGAAATAAAACAAATGTCTCAAGAAATACAAGAGTTTTTACTATGATACTCATACTATGATTTAGAAGTAAAATCTTTATAAATTTATGTAATTCTCTCTCTTTATATCCTTTGAATGCTGGAAAATATAGAAGTCATCAGTGGTCAGTTTCTTGTCCATCTTTATCTTCTCTTCACCCTACAAAGATTTTCTTAATTATTTTGAATGATTGAGTTAATGTGATCTTTGCTAATTGCCCTGATTGGCTGTCTTTTATCAATAGTATCTATAATTGAGTCAAGACTGGAATCATCTGTATAAGGATCGACAGTTATCGTCGCAGGATGTTCTATTGATTTTCCAAATTGAGCGTATTGGTCGGTGATGCCGCCGCCAGTTATGTGCAATAAAACGCTGTCATTGGCATTGATCTCATTATTGCGTACCGCATCAATGAGTCCTGCAACGCATACCGCGCCAGCCTCTCCAATATCTCTGCCTTCAAAATGCGTGAAGATACGCAACGCTTCTACAGAATCCCTGTTGTTCATGCCACGCGCAGAACCATTGCTTGCGCGCAATACATCATAGAGACCCCCAGCAACTGCGTACGGTGGGTTTCTATTGGTTAGCACCGGCGCAATGCCTTGCTCGATGTGTTCGCGCGCTTTTGATTCATCGAGTACTATGGTGTTGCTGCCTCTTTGCCATGCCTCTGCTATTGGGGCGAAGGGCGAATTTTGCATCACATGGATTTTAGTGTTAGTATCTCCAAATTGATTCGATTTGGCAAGACGTTGCGCCGCTTCATAAGCCGCGATTGCCCCTGAACCAGAACCAACAGCCTGGAAATAATGATTAAACAATGATCCCCTTTTGACAACGGCTTCGAGCATGACTGTGCCCATGCCATCCCTTCGAGCGATATTTTTCACGCCACCTTCTCGCATAAGGCCAGTCTTATCGGCAATTTTATCCGCAAGCAAGATCGCATCTGAATAGTCTCCCTTGACAACTATTGAAAAGGCACTCGTCTCTTCAGGTAATCGAAGCCTCGATAAACCGCTTTGCGGAATGACCACATAGATAGGAACCTGCAATGCGTGCGACGCATGGATAAAGGCATTCGCTGTATTGCCGGCTGAAGATATGATGAATGGAGTTATATCATCTCCATTGCTTAATTTGTTTGAGAAGTAGCGCGCATAGGTTGCCTGCGCTTCGAATTCCTTGAAAGTCCGTGTCACTAGATTTTCAGGGTCAGATTCTCGCCGATAACCGCTGTATGCGATCCATAAGTCAGTAAGGCCTAAGTGTTTTGCAAGACCATCGCTTTTGTAAGGTAGCGATTTGCCATGAAGTGGCAAGGAAATATTTGCGCAAGGAAGCCAGTCTAAGAATTTGAATATTCCTGGCAGATCATCTCGAACTTTCAATTGCCTTTCATCATATTTGGTTCTAAGCAGGCTTGGCCCATGACTAGGTTCATTATCACAGCGCAGGCGAAAAGAATCTGTTAAACCAGAATAGCTTGCTTTGCATGCAGCGCATTCCAAAGTATAATTGCCCATGTTAGTCTATCAAATGCGTGGATATAAATAACTTTGTATCGTCGGAAAATTTATCTTCCACATAAGGAAAAAAACAATAGAACTGTCGTTTAAATTTGCCTTGGAATATGATTTTCTTTTTGGAAATAAGTTTTTATAGAGATCTGCTTTTTTAAAAGTCATGCAATGTAAAGTAAAGCAATTTCATCGACTATCTCTGAATCAGCTATATCATATTCTCAAATTGCGATTTGCAGTTTTTGTAATGGAACAAAAGAGCGTTTATGAGGAATTCGACGATTTTGACCAAAAGGCGTATCATGTTTTTCTGGAAAAGAATGGCAAAATCATTGCATATGCAAGAATCCACAGAAAGTCGCCAAGGAAGGCAGTTTTAAGCAGAGTCGCAGTGCAAAAATCGTACAGAAATAAAGGGCTTGGAAACAAGATCATTGCGCAATGCATCAATATCATTAAGACCAAATTAAAAATAAAAACAGTAGAGACAAGCGCGCAGGATTACCTTAAGGATTTTATGAAAATTTTGGTTTTAGGCAAATATCCAAACCCTATGATGATGGAGGGGTTACGCACATCGATATGGTTCTAAAAATAAGATAGAGGATGGAAACTAAGTCTTATTCCCTTTTCATATCCTTTGAATGCTGGAATATATAGAAATCATCAGTCGTCAGTTTCTTGCCCATCTTTATCTTCTCCTCTAGTTCCATTTCTTTTTCCTTGAGGATCTTAGTATCATCTAATTTCTTCTTCTCTGAATCTTCCAACCGGTATTCCTTCAATTGTTCCTGTAAAGCATTTATTTCTGTTATCTTTGCCTTGAACTGGTCATTTAATACCTTGAATTTTGCCTTGAACTCATTGCATTTCTCAAGCAGTTCTTTTTCCTTTGGTTTTAATTCATCGACTTCCTTTGATTTTGCTAGGATCGATTCATGCAGTTGCTGGCTCTCTTGCGCAACCTTTTGAATTTCTTGGTGAGCAACTTCAGATTCCTTCTTGCTTTCAGTGATTGACTTGTTGACGGTCTTCATGCCATCGCGCACCGCTCCGATATCGATGATCCCAGCAAGCTCTTTCTTGAGATCCTTGACCTTCTTGGTCATCTCCTTTTCTTTCTCAAATGACATGACATCGGTTTCTAATCGCGTCTCAAGGCTTGCGATTTCTTCTTTCAATTGGTCTGGGCTTCTTCTTTTTTCCTTGATGGCCTTTTGCTTATCAGAATCTAGCCTTTTGAAGACAGTGATATGGTCCTGCACTTTCTTGTTCCAGGTATTCCTTTGGTCCTTGAGCTCCTTCACTTTCTTGGTGAACTCGTCCCTTTGCATTCTTTCCTGCTTGATAGCGGTAAGCGCGGTCCTGATTTTGGTCGAGACAATATCTTTTTGCGAGAAATAGTTCTCTTTTTCCTGGTTGACACTAGTCAAATTGT
>CAZFPU010000071.1:0-9584 GCA_964521145.1 uncultured Methanosarcinales archaeon
GCCAATGCGATACTGGTTTGCCTATCAACAAGCCTTGCCCAAACACTGCCGCCTTTTTGTTTTTAGAATCAATACCAAATTTATCAAAAACTATTTTCAAAGCTTCCGCTGCTGGCGGATAAATTTTTGACTTATTAGAGTAAAAAAGATCTTGGGCTTTGTCTGATAAAACATCAACATCTTTTTCGACCGGTATTTGGTTCAGTATTTCACTGGAGCTAATATGGCCAGGCAAAGGCAACTCAATCAAAACTCCGTCAGCTTTTTCTGATATGAGAGCTAATTCTTTTTTTAATTCTTTTGTTGTGATACTTTCCGGAAATTGATGCGTTTCAAAATCAATTCCTACTTTTTCGGCCGCTTTACGTTTTAACTCAACAAATTTTTTGAATTCAGGATCGTTGCCTACCAAAATAGCAGCTAACCTTAAATCAAGTCTTTTGTTCTCTATTTTTATTTTTAATTCATCCAGGATTTCTTGAGCAATTTGTTCGATTGGAGCAAAGCATGCCATCATCAGGTCGAGCCTTGCGAGAATAGAAGCGAGTGTGTTGCGGGGGTTGTCCCTTACGGGGAGGCCACACCTTATTTGCAACAATTGACAGGCGAGAAGATGCTAAGTACCTTTGCCTGGAGCAGAGTATAATCCTCTAAATCGCCAAACAATGACAGAAAAAAAACAAATAGTGCATGGATTGCGATTGCATTACAGCGGCCCATTCTCCGTTGAAGAATTCTACGCTGAAGTCGAGGATTGGATGGAGAAGAAGCATCTTCATAAAGAGATCAAAAGAAAATCAGAGCACATAGTCAAGAATTCAAAGAAGGGAGACTGGATGATAGAGGCATGGAAATCATTTGATCATTTTGAGAAGGAGATGATCCAGATCCATGCGACGATGCACGATCTTAAAGAGCGCAGCGTGATTCGAAACAAGAAAACAGTGAAGTTCCAATATGCAGAGGTCTATATCGAGATCAACGGCTACATAGAATCCGAATATACTTACCAATGGACGCAAGCACCCATCTATTATTTTGTCAAGAGCCTCTATGATAAATATATCTGGCCAATCCTTGATAAGTATGATGGCGCGGTCTATGGGGATTGCTACGATCTGCACAAAAGATTGAAGGCGTATTTTGAATTGTATAGGATGCGGGTTGGATGATTATAGAAATATTTCACGTATCTTCTCGATTTCTAAGTTCTTCATTTCAGGATAAAACTCTAAGGGACTCGTTGCATTTTTTAAAATACTGACTCTTTGTTTTAATGTGGTAAATGGAGGACAAAAACCAAACCTTTTCCAAACTTCTACTTTGCTGCTGTGCTTTACATTGTTAAATCCTATCTGTTCAATCCATTTCCGAACATCTCCTTTTGTGTCGAGTACGACCGAATGCACAACATACTCTGTTGCTTTTTGCTTTCTTGGCTTTTGAATTCTTGGTGAAAACCCAAGCTCAATTAGAATTTTATGCACCTGCCAGATCAATTTCTGAGATATCGTTGCAAGCTTTATTTTTGGAGAATAATGAAACAAATTGTACGCAAGATTGCTTCGTTTACTGTAGCTTTTGCAAAAATAAATGCTTCCATCAGTGTCAAAGAGACCTCTGAGGAATAATCTCTTTTCATTGCTTGATTCGATAATACTGGGAATACCAATTGAAGTTTTCTTGCCGCTCGCAATTCCTATTTCATTTATCAAAAAATTGGTAAAATCCTTACTGGAAAAATATATGCCGCAGACCCCTACGGATTTGTATGATCTTAATCTTACTGGCTCATTTAGTTTCGAATGGAAGATTTTGTTAAATGACGGAACTACTATTTTCTCGTAAAAAGGGAATTCTTCAGTTATATCGCCGGTTAAAGAATATTGGTATCTGCCTCCTTTTGTGCTGATACAACCATCGCCAGTATGCCATCCGAGGAATTCTGAAATTTGAAGTTTGTTTTGTTGCATACTTCTTTTTGCAACGAGCAAACTTAAATATTTCACGTGCGGATGTCCAGTGGGCAATGGATATTTGGCAACAATGTTTAAAAAGCGGTTCCTTCTCTTGTGAAGTTATAGGCGGGGGTAGCAAAGCCCGGCCAAATGCGCAGGTGCACAGTGTGCTGTGAAACTTAAGGCCGAGAGCTGTGACTACAATCACATCTTTTCGTAAAGGAAATCCTGTGAGTTAGTCTCTTCGAGGGTTCGAATCCCTTCCCCCGCACTCATTTTTCAATATTATGAAGCCTACCGTTTTTTTTATTACTGGCACAAGCGGTTCTGGAAAAAGCACGCTCGTTTCTATACTTAAGGATGATCTACCACTTGCAGAAGTGCATGATTTTGATGAGGGTGGAGTTCCTGATGGGGCCGATGAAAATTGGAGGATCCAAAGAACGAATCAGTGGTTAGAGAAGGCAGTAGAATATACCCAGAAAGGCAAATCGACCATAATTTGCGGTGTTAGCGTTCCAAAGGAAATCAAAAATTCTCCATTCTACTCTAAATCTCTGGATGTCCACTATGGATTTATCTATGTCGATGAGAATGAGATCAGAAGAAGATTGCAGGCACGCGGCTGGCAGGAAAAACTAATTGAGGATAATATCGCATGGTCAGCGCACTTGGGCAGTTACGTCAAATCAGAAAAAAACCACTATATTGTAGATGGGACTATCAATAAAGCGCATGACGTAGCCAAAAAATTTGCTGATTGGATCATAAAAAAAATAGAAAACAAATAAATTCGAAACCCAAACCTTTAAGAACCTCCAAACCAAAAAAGCACAGATGAAAAACCATCTATCAAAAAAATCCATTCTTATTTTGTCTCTGTCACTGATGCTGCTTATTCCTTTTGGGCTGGCAGTCCAAGGCCCCTATGCGCTCAATGGCAAGGAATACTATGTGGTCAATGGAGCTGACCCAAATGAAGATACGGGCAACGAAGTCTGCGCCAAAGTGGGAAAAACATGTGTTGGCTATACTGCATTCTCAAATGATATCTGCAAGCAGGTGCATCCTGATGCAAAAACATTGACGAGCGTGCATGGCAGCAAGGCTGGATTTTACTGCAATGGTCCTCCACAAAAAGGTTTAGCATGCGAGAGCACATTCAACACGTGCGAGGTCTGCCCTGCTTGCAACGTGAATGCCGATTGCAACACCGCGGTTGGCGATCAATTCAGGGAAATGTATGTGGAATGCAGCGCTTCAAATGCAGGGGCTGATTCTGCATGTCCTGTAAAACCAACAGCAAAAAATACCAAATCGTTCCTAGATGAGATTCCTTCCCTTAGTGATAAATTCAAGCAATGCCCGACCAAGCTCAATTCTGCAGTCTCTAAATTAGTGGGTAATGGATGGGTCCAAGTAATCATCAAGATGAAGGATGGTTCAGAGCAGCAGCTTGGCGTGCAGCTCAATAACGGCCAGATATCATCGATGCAAAAGGGCAGCGTCCAATCCGCTTACACAGTAAGAACCGATGAAGAGGCAGTCGATCTTCTGCTCAATACCGAAAACAAGTTTGGGGTTTTCTCAACCCTATACAACGCAAAAAGAATAACCATTTCCGCGAATTCATTCTTCAAGAAAATCAAATTATTCTTTGCAAAACCTATCTTGGGCGGCGTTGCAAAGAAGAACATCATTGATCTGAGCACGATCCAGGTAAAAACAATAGACATAGGACCTTATCCAGACAAATGGGCATGCGAGTTTTATCAATTGCCTTGGCCAGGCTCAAATGAGAAGAAAGTAACGTGCGAAGCGTACAAGGCAGGGGATTCATTCTGTGTAACCGTGCTTCAATCACCGCATGCAAAGGCAGAGATATGCGACCCTTCGGGAGTTGTTGTATGCTCAAACCCATGTGATGCGATCCCTGTGCAAGTGATCCCCGCATCTTGTCCTTTCGATAGGTTGCGTGAAAGGGGAACACAAGCACCACCATTGAACTGGTGCAAGCCAAAAGCGGCAAATACCCAATCGAGCGGTAAATCGCCTGCAAACTGCATGGATACCTATCTTGCAGGGCACGATGCCTATTCAGACCCAAAAGCAAAGGAGCTATGGGATTCGTATAGCGCAAAAACAAAGAAAGTGTGCCAGGTTCTGCAAGGACAGCCTTCAGGCGACTGCGTCTATTCGGTGCAAACCGCTAAAAGAGGCGTGAGCCAGCCGTATTATTTGTGCTGGTATAATTGATTAGGATTTTTTTTCTCTTTTTTTGTTTGATTTTATTTCACTGCGCACTGGATCATCGCAGGCAGTACAGGCATCCCTATCCACGTTTGACACTACAAACGGCTAGTCTTCCTTTATTGGACCAATTAGAGGGCTATTTATCAACATTCTTGACCCTATACACAAATAGAAGCAATAGAGACGGATATCGAAATTATCTCGAAATTTATGGACACAAACAGGTAGAAACGTTTTTAAAACGGATAGGGTTTTCTAACAAACGGCATTTGGCCAAATTTGCCCCTGTAGCATAGCAGCTATTGCGTTAGATAAGGAGTTCTTCCTAATCCGCAAAACCTTGGTAACTATGCTAACCAATCAGGTAAAGGTCGCGGATGCAACTTCCGCCAGGGGCTTTCTTTTCTAAATTCCAAACACAACAAGTCATCCACCTCTTCTAAAATGTAACCATTTCATAGTAGTAAATTTAGAAAGATTTAAATACTCTCATTTCTCTGAAATATCCGGATATTCATGCACGGCTTACCTACCCTGTGGCGGATTTTGAATGCAAAAAGTATTGCACAAGACTTTGTAGATACATATCCGACCGTAGTCCCTAATATCTATCGAAATGGATTTTTCCCAGAAATAGTAGGTGCAATAAGGAAAGGTGTTGATGTAAGAACTGATAGTCTCCAATCAATGTATAGTTTTTTGGAAAACCTATGCTCGCATTATCTTGGCAGATCTCCCCAGTGGAATACAATGCAGTCACAAGGGAAAACCTCTGAAGATGCGCGCCTAGGCAATTGTGAAAAAGTCAATGAGCGGCAGTGCAGTTATCTGCACATGCTTTATGATCAGATGAAGACTTCGCAAGGCGACTTCCCGCTCATCTATCGCACCCAGCTTCGAAAAGGTGACATGGCCATTATTGATGCAAAACTAAGCGAAAAAGAAAGGCACCTTGTATTGTGCGATCGACTTCGAAATGGGATGGATCCCCTGGAACTCACTGTTGCGTATATTGCAGCAAGGGAATACGCGAGACGGGGATATTCAAAGGTATTTACCGGTGTAAAAGTGATCGGGGGTTCAAAGGACAAGGAAGAGTGGGCAAGAGAATTATACTCTTCTTTCATGGATTTTAATGAAGATTACTTCCCTCAGCGAGGAAGGTGGTTTACTATACTTTCAGGTATTGGTGCTAATCCAATCCATTTTATGAGAAGCATGCCGCAACAATATTTTTATGGGAGCATTCCGATAGTGGGCATGAGTGTGCTCTATGATCCAGCTAAAGATGTTCCTGAGTTTGTGCCTCTTGCACTTGAATATTTTTCGAGTAGGCCTCGCATGAATTCTAATAGGGGGGTAGAAGTCCAAAGAATGCTCAAGGATAAAGCCCATACGTTTTTAGGTATCACAGATGAGGTTATCCGCTCGATTCGTGAACTGGAAGATAAAATGATTGCGGACCTGGAAAAGCCAATAGTGATGCCAACCTTACTTAGAACCTGAATACCTCTGGACTCCTGAACAAACCAATACTTTCTTAAATATTAAAAGGCTAAAGGGCAATATGTCTCGCTTCGTGAACGCCTGCATGGTCTTCATCGCCCTGGTCTTCTTTGTCATGGTCCTAAAAACCCTGCAGTCATTCATTCGTCCTTTTGCTGTTGCCATCATCCTGACTTTGCTTATCATGCCGATTCTTCGCTACTTTGAGCAGCGAAAAATCCCCTTCCTTGTCACTTTTAGCGGCATTTTTATCATTTTTATCCTTGCCTGCATCGCATTCATTTTTATCCTATCTCAAAGCATACTCTCCTTTAATGAGGAAATTCCTCTTCAACAGGCAAAATTACAGGCCATGGTCGTTAAGGTCAATAGCTTCTTATCGCAGTATCATTTTGGGGATGCAACGCTCTCGCTTTCCCAGTTCATATCGACAGAGCGGATTGGCAATGCATTATCATCAAGCGTTAGCAGCTTACTCAAGGGCATCCAGCTCATTTTCAGCGAGGTTTTCGCGGTCCTGCTTTTCATGCTTTTTTTGATACCCTCATACAAGATATTTTTGCGCGATGTCGAGCAGCATTTTGGGGCAACACACGCAAGCAAAGTAAAAAAGATCTTTTTTAAAATAGAAAAAAGCAGTCGTGACTATCTTTATAGCAAGAGCATCTTAAGCTTAGGAACTGCCCTTACAAGCGCATTTGTCTTATTTCTCTTCAAGGCAGACCTGATACTGATACTCGCCTTCTTGATATTCATCCTTAATTTCATCCCGAATTTCGGATCGATCATTGCCGTTGGCATCGCGCTGTTATCCTATGCGATAAGCAATGGGTTTGGCTGGCAGATCATTGTACTTGGGATTCTGCTCACGTTCATCCAGCTGCTGTTTGACAGCATTCTGGGCCCAAAAGTCACTGGCAATACGCTTAAGCTCTCTCCAGTTGTTGTGCTGCTCGGGCTCTTTTTCTGGGGCTGGACCTGGGGAGTTGTTGGAATGTTTCTTGCTATTCCTTTGCTAAGTATCATGAAGATAATCTTAGAGAGCATAGAATCGACCAAAACAATTGTAAAATTCATGGGTTAGGAATAAAAAATCATCCGTTATTCTTATATAGTGATATCCTGAGAAATAGATTATCCATACATAATAGGCCCGGTCCAGACCTCTTAACAAATATCGCGATGCGTCTCATACATGAATGCGACATCAGCGTGTTTTTTCTTTAGATGGGAAGCAACCTTCTTGAAAATATTATCTGAGCTTACTTTTTTCTTCTGATGCACCCATTTGGTGATTTCCTTGCATGCCTCGGAGGCTATCTTTTCAGATTCAGTATGCTTAAGATGGCAGCTTAATCCTGCTGCGTATATACTACCATAGCACTTCCTCTCATCGTATTTTTCAGTGTGCCCTCTTCGCTTCACGGTCGAGTGGGAATGCCCTTGCTCTTTCTTTGATGGTTTCATTGGGAGTTTGGTATTTTGTGTGATTGTATGTTGTTTATTTCAATTTTTTTTGAATTTTGAGTCTTTTCATTTTCTGAAAAAGCTAAGTTATTTTGCCCGCGCCAATGCCGCGCGGGTTCTTATCAATGATATCTCAGTGCAATGGTGTATTTTCACGCCGCGCTTTTGATCTCACGTTAGATGTTTTTCATTGCACTGCGCGGCTTCATAACTGCGAGCCCGTAATGCGGCGAGCCTAAGTAACACGCTTTTATTTTTCGAATCCTTTTGAACTTTATTGTTTACTCTGCTTTCAAATTTGTCTTATCCGAAATTAATGGTTCCATTCGCGATCAATATCAAAAGCCATCCCATACCGATAAGCAATAGCCCGATCATAAGGCGCATTGTGCCTCTGGCTTCCTGCTTCCATTTCTTGACCTTGTGCAGCTTCATGCCGCCAGCGACCAGGAAGAGGATGACAATAAGCGGAGATACGAAAATGATATTATAGAGAACCATCATGAGGAATGCGGTCCAATCGAAGTATTGCGAGAGCAAGGTTATGATCGCAAGGTAAGGGCCTCCGGTGCAGGGAAGCTCTACAGCGCTTACAAAGGCCCCAAGAAGGATCACTCCGGGAATCGATACCTTTGAGGACATCTTATGGATCTTATCAATTACACCACCAGGGATCGCAAGTGAGAATCCTTTGCCATACCAAAAGTAGTCCTTGACTTCTAGGACGCCTGCAAGTACAATAAGCACACCAACCACAATAGAGATCATTTCAGTGATCATAAGCGGAAGCGAGGCAAGGAAATAGATGAGGCCAAGACCAGCTATTAGGTAGGTAACCATTACTGACAGTATATAGAGCCCGCCAATAAGTAGCATTCTTCCAGTAGATGCTTTCGCTCCGAGCATGACCGAGATCATCAGAATAAGGACGCCAATAGCGCACGGATTGATAGAGTCGATTGCCGCGGTGGTAAAAACCGTTATGAGTGTTGGGATGTATGCTTCTACTGCCATGTTAGATCCTTGTTATGCGTCCTTGGGTTTCAGCAAGCTTGTATGAGCTGCATATCCTGTCTGTTGAGGATTTCTCCCCATCAAGTTCGATAATGATGCAATCACCGGGAGGGACGTTCGAATACGGGGCCATAATAAAATCTTCAAAGTCCTCTATTTTTTTCTGCGTATACGTAAATCCTGATTTCTTTGACGCGCTTGGATTGGTTATGCTATAGACAAATACTTGCAATTTAGCTGAATTCCCATTGCATTTCATATCCGTTGCCATTTCAATTAGGCCATTATTGGTTGGAATTGCCGCATAATCGCTATTGAGATTTCCCCCGATCACCTGGAAGAATGAATGCAGGTCAACGCTTTTTAGGTCTACAACAGTCCCTTCAAGATGGATCCGGTCATCATTGTGCTCATGAAAAGATGGGCTCCCGATGCGATTTAGAAGTCCCTTGGGATTCAAAAGATCAACTTTTTCATCGCACTTCCATATCTCGAAGTCCGCATGCCAATGCACTGGCCCTTGCGATTCTGAAACCATGTTGGTAAAGACCGTGACACCGGCGATGAAGGCGGTTGCAAAGAGCGCTGGGAGCACAATTCCTAGGAATAGGATCATGTTCAACAGCTCGGTTTTCTTCTTGAAATAGATGCTTATGAACACGCAAAGCACAATAATAAATGAGGAGATGGCAATGATTGTTACTGAATAGCCTTCTAAATTATGGGTCAGATCTTCTAATCTATTGCTCTGCTCGCCATGCGCGAAGCTAAGTGGAACTAAGAATAATAAAAAAATAAATAGAAAGGAAATCTTTTGCATAGTCAGCAGAACTCGCACACGTGCGGCTTTTTGCTTTCCTTTTTGCTGGATTTGGATTTTTTAGCTACTTTCTTCTCTTTTGCCATTCTTACACCTCTTTTCATCTAATTTTCCAGTATATTAAAAGGTATACTAGTTTATAAATGTTTTCATTTTGTTGTTTTTCGTGCCTAGAGCAGAATGAAAGACCATTTGACTAGCTCTTCTACGCATCCATTATTTTTTATACACTATTGGGTTTCCCGGGTTCATGAAAACAACCTTTGACTTTGATACCTATATCACTCCCATAACTCGGGAAATAATTAGCAAAAAATTTGAAAAACAACGGATACGAACAGCTTTTAGGAAACTAGGGGGAAAAAGCATCGATACCCTTGTCGATGATTCATTCAAAGATCTTATCCGTCATTTTGATTACATGCAGGAATTCTTTTCAGAGACAAAACGGCAAGGCAGATGCACCATGACCTACATACCTGAGGTGGATCTAGGCATTGGCAAGGCATATACTGGTTTTGTAAAAATAACCGGAGAAGGAAGGGAAACATTCTATATTGAAGGCA
>CAZFPU010000072.1:0-7081 GCA_964521145.1 uncultured Methanosarcinales archaeon
GGTAGAGACACCTCTGCTTAGAAGCGCGGTCCAGATCTTGACCTCATATAAATTCAAGTTAAAATATCGTCGTAACTTGCTTAAAAATTCTTCTTTTACTATCATACCAACCAACCCCCTTTTTTTTATTGGCAGGGGACAAAACTACAATACTACTATTAATATGTTATGGTTTTGTACCAGTGTCCAGTGCTTTCATTTTATTTAAGGGACGTTCTATCTTTACTTTTCAGTTAGAACATTATAATTCATGTATACCAGATATATAAATTTTTGGAAACTGGAGAATATAGACAGCGGTTTCCGAGAAAAAAATAGGCATGAAAACATGCAAAACTTCGTATCATCTAAGTAGTAATGTCACCAAAAGCTACACTAATTAATGCCACTGAGCTTCTGTATCTTGATTTGTTTCGTAATAGTGGTACGATATGCATATCTCAGTTCAATGTTTAAAGGTGTCATATATGCATCCTGCGTCATATCGTATTCTCTTGAGTCCATTGAGCATATCACAAACCCTTCTCCGTTATAGATCTGGATAAATCTTCCATCCATATACGGGCCACACAGTAGTTCAGTAGTTCCCAAAGAAACCCGATACACTTCGACCTTATCAAAATCCCTTCGCTCCAATCTTGACGAGGTTGAGGTTCTTGGATCGCACGCCTCTAATTTTTCTGGAAGAAGGACTTCTCCTTTTCCGACATTCTTAATCGTTATCTTGAATTGCGTCTTTGTCTGGGATGCCTGCTGCTCGATTTTGGTTACCGCTATTGGGGCTCCTTGACTCGTAAGCGTTGTGGTGCCTATCTTGCATACTTTTTTTCTATTGATATCAAATGGGGCTGGGTCAACGCATACTGAAGGACTAGCCCTAGTGATGTAGGGAAAGCATGCGGTCGCAAGAATGGTTGGGTCATACGAATCCACAATAAGGTCCGTAGCAACTATCAGTCCTTTGAATTCGGCCGTCCAAAAGCCGCCATCGGGGTTCACAAGGCCAAGACCTGGTAAAAATTCCTTGTTCAGATCAAGATAATAAGGTTCGAATTGTATGATGCGACTATCAAAGCCACTTAGATAGACCTTTCCTTTATCCAGATCATTGAGGACAGAATCATAGAGGCTATCGGGTGTATCTCGCTGCGGCCATGTTCCTCTGTTTCTTACTTCTACAATGACTGAAATTGGCTCGCTTGTGGTGCCTATGAGATACTTATCCTGAGGATTTTGCTGCATGTAATTGATGACAATGCCATCGGTTCCTGTTGATTTTGTCTTGACATTCGTCCCATTTTTACCGATGCCACAACCACTGGCCAATAAACCAATTATTAATAAAATAAAAAAAATGAATAAAGTTTTTTGTTTCATCTTAGTATCTCAGGATTTTTTGTATTATTATATCTTTTGAAATCGTGAATGTGTATCCGTAATCCAGATCGATCCGAAGCGGTGATGTATATGGGTCGATGTCTTTGGAAACTCCATCTTTAAGATAGCAGTTCACCATGTCTTTTTTGTTTCTTAATCTTAACGTAGCTTCAAATGAGTCTCCAATGCCGCAGGTGAGTGGAAGCCCGCCAAGTGTTGCAGTGACTTTGATCCTATTGAAATCAGTATATTGCAAAGGATTGCTGCTGCAGGCATCCCGCAATTTATTGTCATCGGATCGTATTACTTCTCCATTTCCCCTATTCTCTATGGTCAGGATAAAATAAGGCACGATAGTATCAGTGTCTTGGCTTGGAGCCATGCGCGCTTCAATTTTGGTTATCGCGACAGGCCCTCCTTGTCCGCCGCTAAATGAGAGGTCTTTTACCGTGCATACTTTTTTCCGATTGTTGAGCCCAAATGGATCAGTATCAACGCAAATAGAAGTGCCAAGACTTGTCTTGTAAGGATAACATGCTGTGACAAATACAGTTGATGGGTGTGTCTCGCTTTGTGTGCCTATTCTTTTGGATGTAGCCTCGAAGGTCTTCACATCGGTGCTTCCTTTTGGACTTAAGGGGGATTTTCCATGGAAATTTTCTATTGGCTGTATGAATTGGCCCTCTGGAATTACGCTTACATAAGCCTGCTCGGTTCCAACGGCAAGATACCCATTTCCCGTGTATAACGATGAAGATGCGCTCAGGGCACCAATATCGGTCGCTCCATTGTTTTTTATGCTCAGTGCTATAGGAAAGAGTGTCTCTTCAAAAATTTTGTCAGGAGGAGCGTTTTTTAGGAAAGCAATAACGACCCCCTCAGTCCCTTTTCTGAATTCTGAATCAGCGAGCTGGGTTTGTCTTGAAGAAGTGCCTGATGATTTACAGCCTGAGAGGATTAAAAATAGTAGAAGCATCAATATGCATACAACTATTGATTTCTTAAGCCCAAGCAATTTTTGATGGTTCATAGATTAGTAATATCTGTCCCTCTCCTAAATTTTGTAAGCCTGGAACCCAAGAGATACTCCTTGCTTGAACAACCAGAGAATAGCTTCCTGCATTCAGATTGGGAATATCTATGGTTGCTTCATAATTTTCTTTATCCCTGCTGTAAATCACATCTACTCCAAGGGGCCGCCTGGTTGTTCCTTCTACTAGATACAATGAAAATCCTGACACCCTCTGTCGATCCGCCTCAACCAAAGAAAGTGACCATGATACCTTAAATTTAGGATTTCCACCAAGGGATTCATATGCCAAATAATTCACGACTATGTTTTTTGGTTTAAAATCCCCACTCACTGCAGAAGCGCTTGAGCCAGCTCCTGTCTGCGCTGGTTGTGTAGCCAGTGTTTGGATATTATTGTATTTTCCAGTGTCGTAATCTTTCATGATCTTGCGCACCACATCCACATAGTAGATATCCTCAGTTGAAGAGCAGGCAAATCCGTAATATCTACGCAGCGCCCTATCCCAAGGGTCTTTATACGCCTTGTATTTATTCTGATATATAGTATTAGTGCATTGTTTATTTATTTCCGAATTATAAGTCTCTTCGTTATCTCCATAGAGATCCTTATACTGTTGCAACAGGATGATCGCTGTTTTGATATTACAGTTGAGATCGTAAGCTGTTTCTTCAATAGATGAACTTGTGTCTGCAGGGCATCTCCATGTCGTCTCGAAGGCGTCTATCATTTCTCCCTGCATAGTGCCATATTCTTGTTTTCTTTGCAGCATCATAACGCCGCATTTTCCACTAATATCGCAATTGACGTTTTCTTTATTGTTCGTGCCACAAGCAGTTCCTGATTTGCAATGTATGAATTTTGATTGTGCTGCCATCGCAAATAGCATGGATGTAGAAATATCGCTTGGCTGATCAACAGGAGCGTTAAATTGTTGTCGCGAGATGCGTACTATCTGTGCCGCGATCGCTGGGTTGCTGATCTCTACTTTGATTTGAGAGGGATCTTGCTTTATTTGCACTGTTTTTTGTTTCTCAACCCTATAATCATATCGTGCTTTTACACGGATTGATTTTGTCGTGATTGGGCCTGCATCAAGGATTTGTCCAGGAACCGCATCGAATTTGCAGCTGACAAATTCAAGAACATTTGAGCCATCTGCTGCGGGCACCGTGTTGAATTTTGATGGATCGAGCATGTAACCATTATACTGTGATCCAGAGCCGCTTTCTGGATCTTCAAACAGATATTTGCAGTTTTCCACGCATCTAACATCGTATTCATCGTGGCAACGAACCTCGCAATTTGACCTTTGTTCTGGAGGATAACCTTCACATGCATTCAGGCATCTGCCAGTGGCATCGCCGCATGTTTCTGTCTCGCACATTGCCTCGTCATATTGCAGCAATGGCCTATCGCAATCTGTTGCTGGATTGGTTATCACCGCACCTTTTGGCAAAAGAATGATCAACTCATTAAGAGAAGTCATTTTTCCTTGCCAGCCATCCTTATTTTTGAGGCTTAGGGTGACACTAGGTTTTACGATATAGCCGCCACTCACCCCTATCAATGGCGCGTTTGTAGTTATGCCCAGCTCAACAGGACCATTCGTGTATACAGCAATTGGATTCCTATCCTTTATTTTGAAAACAGTGAATGGGTCTTGTCCCTCTCTTTGCATGGCACGATAGCGCTCTTGATCCATGAAATATCGTTTCACGTACGCCAAAGTCTCAAAATTGAATTCTGCATATGCAATAACATTCTTACTGGTGCTGCCCGCGAACGTATTGGCAGGAAATTTGCAGACATAATCTTGGTCTTCTTGAGTGAATACCAAAAATTGGTTTTTTGGATCGACATCTGCTTCTTTTACTTTGGTTCCTTCCTTTATCATGCACCCCATCTTGACACCAACCGGCTCATCAAGAGTTCTTGCTCTTACCGAGCCCCAGATGATTGTGTTTTCGTTTTCGTAAAAATATTGCTGGGGCGTCCTCAGTTCGCTTAGATAGACCCCTAAGGGCTCTTTCTGGTTTTGCTCGACTTTTCCAGTGACCGCGTATTGAATCTGTTTTTGGAAAAGCCCTTTAGCACCAAAGAGATTTCCTAACGACTTTGTGAAAAAGGATTCGCCAGCTTGTTGAGTATTGCCTGCCACTTCCTCATAAGGAGCTGTTTCTTTTGCCTGCACTTGGTTTGCCCCGAAAATCCATCCGACAAGCAAAATCGCAACAGCAACAGTGATTACTTGAATCGTTGTATTATTTGTCCGCGAAGCTACTGCCCCAATAGTAAATAAGAACAAGATAGGCATTCCCTCAAGGAAAAATAGTTTTGCAAGGCTTGGTCCAAAGAAATCCGCGAAGAGGAATAGTGCTGTCAAAAGGCACCAAAGTTTATCTTCTGGAAATTTTGTTCTTAAGTAGGTAAGACCAAATCCTGTTATGAATAGGAAATGGATCATTGGTTTTGACACGCCTAAAAAAGTATTGGCCGAACTCATCCAATCATTGTTAATATACAAATAGGAGTACGTAAAGGCCATGATTAAATATGAAACTTGGCCGACCATGGCCGCTTTTAGGTTAGGTAGGTACTTAAAGCCCAGAACTGCCGCTGCAAATAAAAGAAGTATAGCCCAGTTGATTGCGAGTTGAATCGTTATTGCTTCTCCTAACGCCTTTTTGGTAAGAAATGAAACAACGCCCAAAATCCCGATAGAAACCATAAGGCCAACATCTCTTTCGAATAAACCAAAAAGGATGTTTAGTATTAAAAAAGCTAAAAACATTCCAGATACGACTATTGCAATCCAGTCTGTCCTAATGACATTTGAGGCAATAAAATTAAACCCATTGTAGGGTTGACCAAAAGAAACAAATTGACCAAGCAGATTAGTCAAGAAAGCAAAAGGTCTATCGATTAAAATCCATATGATGAACGCTACAACTATCCATAGGAACGATCCTGCATCAGAATCTTCCTTGTAATGTGGGTTTACATAGGAAAGGCCAGAGTTTACATTAGAAACGCCAGACATCAGAGAGCCGCCCAATCCTCGTGCCTCTCGTTTACTTGTAGAATTGCTTGCTTTGCGTTCTGCTTCGGCTGCTCGTTGCGCTGCCTGAGAAGCTCGTGTTTGTTCTTGGGATTGTCTAGTAGAAGCCCTCTCTATACTTTCCAAACTACGTGCGATGTCCCTTTTGAATGTATCTTCATCACTTCCACTTGCCATTCTCATTTATGAAAATCAGATTACCAAAAGAATTCCAATAATCACCTCTTTTTTTTACTTCTTCTCTAAGCGAACATTCACTTCAACAATATCAAGCCTGCTTCTTGGCATGATCTCAATAAAGTTATTGCCATCTTCGACGATGTCAGTTATATCCTCGGTGAAGTCCTTATCTTCCTGATCAAGCGTGAAAAATTTATCATTGACGTTGATATCTGCCCGCTTCTGGTCATTGCCCTCCTGGAAAAGGATGTTTAATTTGACCTTGAGCCCATCTTCTTTGATGTCTTTTTTAGTTGATGCATTTACTTCAAAGAAATACACGTTGCTTTGGATGTCTTCCTCATCGAATTCTATCCTGATCTGCTCGATGCTGTAGCTTCCCTTGTTTGTTTTCAAGGAGATGGTGTTTTGGCCTTCTTTAAGCGTGCTCAAAGGGATTGGCTGCTTGTATGAATCTTCGCACACAGGGATCGCTGAAAAGAGGTTCTTGTTGTTGATTGCGATCTCCAAAGTACCTACGCCCTCTTCATCTTTGCAATAAGGCACAAAACGAAGGTTCGCTTCCTGTGCATTGAAGATCTCTGTTGCACTCAGCGTGAAGATGTTTGAGCTCTCCTGGCTTGATTTGTCGGTCACGTCAGCGATTATCTTTGCGTTCTCAATTTGGTATTCATTGGTTGACCAGAACTTATAGCCAACTGAAGAGACAAAAAAAAGCAATTCGTTGTCTTCTTTGAGGACCTGTTTTTGGAGCTTGATTGGTTCGATGTTATTGGAATTTATGTCCCCTTCATAAATGACCATATCATTGTGCTTTATGGTGAGGACACCCTCGTTTTTCTTGGTCTGAAAGCTCAAAAGCACATTATCAGTATTCTCAAGCTCATCGACTCTGAAAGTAATGACCCTGCTTTTCTTGTCAAACCAGCCGCTTCGTACGATGAATGGGTTGATCTTCTCAAGCTCCTTGGCATTGGTAGTCTCACGCAAGAACACGTTCGCAAGCTGCTTATCATCAATGTCTTCTACCGTATTAAGCCTTCCTGGATACTCTCTGAGCAAGAATGTGCGCCCATCAGAAATGCTCTTGCCGCCGCGCACATCCTCAATTGATTTGTTCTGAAGCAATGCCTCTCTTTCATCTGCTGGAAGAAATATGACGTAGGCTATAATCAAGCCTCCAATTACTGCAAGCAAGATGGCAGCGTTCATGCCGCCTTGGGCTTTTTTCATAGGTTCCTTTTTAAATCCAATATATTCTTTTCTATCTTAGTATACGAAAATGAACACCGAACTATATAAATCTTTTGATATGATACTATAGGAAGGAAAATGCAAGAAGGAGTCTTCGTTTGGCTAAAATTATCAAGAACAGACCGATCTTTTGATTATAATATGCTCATTGCACTAAGATAACAAAGCAGGCAAAATAA
>CAZFPU010000072.1:7181-9518 GCA_964521145.1 uncultured Methanosarcinales archaeon
GATTTCAAGAAAGGATTGGCAAAAATAGTAGTGGAAACCCTTGATGATCTATGGATCCTAAGCCAGATCATAGAAACCAATGATATTGTAAAGGCAAGGACGTTTCGAAAGATAAAGATCGGTGGAGATGCTGATAGGAAGCAAGAAACGGTGAAAAAACCAGTGTTCCTTGCAATCAAAGTCGAAAAGGTGGAATACAGCAATGAAGCGACTTCTCTTAGAGTATTAGGAACAGTGACGCAAGGCCCAGAAGACATCCCTTCAGGATCGTATCATACCATATCAATAGAAGAACAAACTGAACTTGAAATAGAAAAGCTTGAATGGCTGCAATTCCAGATAGAAAAATTGCAGGAAGCATCAAAAGATAAGAAATTGGGGATCCTCATCTGCGTGCATGATCGGGAGGAAGCGTATTTTGCATTGATGAAAAAATATGGCTACCAACTGCTGTCTCATTTTTCAGGCAACGTGCAAAAAAAAGCGGATCTGGAAAAAGTCGAAAGCAAGTTCTACGCTGAAATTATCAAGCAACTGCATGACTACGATACCAAATTCCAATTACAATGGGTCATACTCGCAAGCCCGGCATTCTGGAAAGAGGATCTGATGAAGGAGCTACATGATCCTGATCTCAAGAAAAAGATCGTTTTGGCGAGCTGCTCAAGCGTGACGGAAAATGCCATCCATGAGGTTTTGAAACGGCCAGAGACTGAGGTTGCACTCAAGCAGGATAGGATCGCAAAGGAAGTGAAGATGGTTGACCTGTTATTGCAAGAGATCGCAAAAAGCAATGCAGCAACCTATGGTGTTTTGGAAACAAAATCGGCAGCAGAGATGGGAGCAGTCAAACTGTTGTTATTGACCGATTCATTCATTCAAAAAAAACGAGAGGAAAATACGTTTCTAGAAATTGAGCAGGTAATGAAGACAGTCGATAAGGCAAAGGGAGAAATTGTGATCATCAGTACGGAACATGAAGCAGGCAAGAAATTGAATGGGTTGGGAGGGATTGCTGCGGTTTTGAGATACAGGGTTAAGTGAACTATTCTAAAAGAAGCCTATCGAAGAAATCTAAGTGTGCGCTTGAGATCGTTGATCATTATATCGACCAATTTTGTTAATTCGATTATAAAAGGAGTCTTATTTTTGATTTCGAGAGGGAGTTTTTTGCTAAAATTATCGAGCGATTCTAGTTTTTTTGGTAGATTTGGTATCGAAGATATAGCCACATACTCTTGAATTGCGAGATATTCTTCCGCAGAAAGCTCATTGCTATAGGAACTAAGAGTATATATCAAGGAGCTGGTTATTTCAGAGTGCCAAAAAGCTGCTGCCCGAGTGATTTCTAGCCTGATGAATTCTGAGAGCTGCTTTGCCCCATCGGCAATTTTAGGTTTAGAAGCATCAAATCCTTGTCCAGTGAGGATTATTCGAAGCTCTGCTAGGCAAAACGCTCTGCCTTCTTTGATCCAGTTGATGCAAATGGCATAGTCATTGATTGTTGTCACTGGTTTTGGTTTTGGTTTGAGTTGAGGAAGAAATGTTTGCTTTTGAAGCAGAGTAATCGCAAAATCGATTGCCCTCATGCTGATATAGGACTCTATCCATTGCTTTTTTCTTGATGCAAGCAGAAGGCTTGCTGGAAACTTCACATTTTTTTTCAGGTACGTCTTTACCTCGCCAGGCACGATGCTTGCCAATTCCAGTTCGGCTTTTTCTATGATTTCTTTTTTTATCCTCTGCCTGTTTTGAGGCGTGTCTACTCTATCCATCAGTGTTTTTTCGATGACTGAAGGCTGCAGTAGTATGACTGGCAAGGTCATTATGGCTAAGGCAATTGCACTAAATATCGCCGCACATAAATTGAGAAGGACTTTTGTCAAGGATTTACTCATATAAGACAAAACTACAAAAGAAATTATAAATCTTTGTGAATAATTAAATGCATGATAAATCAAGAGATAGGTTTTCTCATCCAAAAACTAAAGCAAGACAATACCTTGATAATAGTCGAAGGAAAGAAAGACAAAAAGGCGCTGCAGAACCTCGGATTCTCAAACATAGTTGAGCTAAGCAAAAAGCCAATTTTTGGAATTATCGAAGAAATCGCTTCGAAAACAAAACGTTGCGCGATCCTAACCGATCTTGACGAACAAGGAAAGCACTGGTATGGCAAATTAAAGGAGGGCTTGTCGCATCATGGTGTCTTTGTCGATGATTCTTTGCGCAATTTTTTGTTCAAGGAAACGCAATTGCGGCAAATTGAAGGATTGGATAGTTATCTGATGCATGAAGAACAAGGAAAGGTGAAAAGAGTGTCCAAAACGACCCAAT
>CAZFPU010000073.1:0-9404 GCA_964521145.1 uncultured Methanosarcinales archaeon
AAACCCCGCCCTAGCGCTCTCCCTTTAAAACCGGCGCTTGCCTTGGGGGTCTTCGCGTTGCCCCCCCCCCCCCCCGCCGCAACGAGCCATGCGAGTTGCCTTGCGCTGTGAGACGCGCCAAAATTTCCCAGATTTTTAGTAATAGTATCAACTATTCGTCTGGGTTTAATTCCTAGGCGTTCAGGTCGTTTTATTACGCTATGGGTGTAATACCCCGCTGCTTGCAGCGGCCTATGTTCCATAGCGTGATATTCGAAAATTTGGAATCTGGAATTCGCGTAATACCTCGCAGCAAGCTGCGATTGGGATAGCGAATTCCAAATTTTCGCTTTATTAAAAGCATGGGGCAGCTTCCTTGGGTTCTGTCAGTATGGGTTACGTCCCAATAACTGAAAACAACAAACATTCCAACGTTGCAGTTGTTTAATGTTCGAAAAGTCCCATCGCGGTGGGGAGGAGGTTACATTTATATACATATTAGATACATTATTGATATATATAATATACATCGAATTTTGTTCATTTTCCTCTTAAATGATTACTTTTGTTATCGAAAATAGCCAAAATAATGCATAGAGTCATCCCTAATGACAATCTCCTCTTCAAAACATTTATATACAGATTATATACATTTTAGATCATGGACCCTTTGCTGCATGTGAAAATCGATCCGAAGCTTCGAAGGCGCATGCAGGGTCTCATCGACTCAGGACTCTTTTCTAACCAGGTTGAGATCGTTCGTGAAGGTCTAAGAGATATTGTGCATAGGTATTCTGATCAAAAATGAAGCGCGACACTCTCCACCTGCGCCTAAGCAAGGACCTGCTCTTTGAACTTGAGGGACTTATCGATAAGGGCCTGTTCTCAAATAAGAATGAGATAATTCGTGAAGCCATACGCACAACCTTATTAAAATACAAGGAGCTGGAAAAAAAATGAAAATCACCAGAAACCAGCTTATCGTTGTGCTGCTGCTCATATTCAACGCCACGTTCGTTTTCAATACGATGTATGTCCAACACCTATATAATTTCAAGGATACGGTGCATGAGCAGATCAGCGGCTTTGCGACCTCGCAGGCTAGCCTTTGCATCGATAACGGGGTTCCTCGCCTAAATCTTTTACATCCCAATGGAAATGCCATAGCTAATCTGACCTATAATATATCGGTAAACATCACAAGCCCAATAGGGATAGCCAACTTCACTATAAATTTCACGCTCGTAAATGGCAGCTTTTCACAGACGCTTGGCCAGGACTTTTTCCTAGGCGACTATTACTTCAACGCATCGCTTGTCACAACCTCATTTGCCGATGGAAACTGCAACTACAGGGTGTTTATCAGTGGCACTAACAATGAGACTTTATGCCAGCCTTTCGATGACATCTATACGCCCTACTTCACAATAGACAATGTACGCGTTGAACCGACATGGAACAATTTCAGGAATAGCCATACCACCAATTTCACTACTTTTTCAAAGCTCTCAAACCTAACGAATGTAAGCGTTGGAAATTCCAATGCTGCGATTCGCTTCGATAGTGGGCGCAATTTCGACGCTATAAATCTCGATGGCAGTATCAAGACAGGATATGCCTCATTGAACCTAAGCCTTGTCAGCGCCTGCTTTGTATCCATTATCGCGAATGCGACCTTCTTTAGCGTAATACTGGCAAATCCGCAGGCCTATAAAGATGGATCGCCCTGCATAAGCTGCCTTCTTACCAATACCGGCACGAATTACTCTATTGCCATCACCAGCAATGGCAATTATTCTATAGTGGGGGCGCAATTGAACCAGTCATCAAATCTCACACTTTGGGATGATACTGACTTTGAGAGAGAAAACTTGACCAAAGGTGTGCATACTCCGGTCATGTTCTTTGCAAACTTCATAAGCAATGTTACAGGCACCGCCCTTAATGACTCGGGGACCTACTGCCAGGTGTCTTTCAACACCACAACTGAATTCAATGCCCCTCTGAACATGAGCTACAATAGCAGCGGCTCCTGGTATTATTTCGCAAGGAATTTCACCCAAAAAGGAAATATCAACTGGAATGTGTTCTGCGATGGAGGTGCGGCACTTTATGGCGTGCAGAACAAGACAAGCAATGTCACCATTTCGAACACGCCCCCAGAGCTCATCCAAAACATAAGCAGCCTACAGTGGAATGAGAACACTATCCTTACTGGCCTTGACCTTGATGATTATTTTGATGATATCGACAATGACAACCTCACCTACTCGCACTCGGCACTATCAAGCATCGTTATCGTGATCGCAAGCAATGGGATCGTTTCTTTCATTCCAAACGACGGGTTCTTTGGACTTGAAAGGGTGATCTTCTATGCCAATGATTCGATCAATACAACTCCCTCAAATAACGTGACTCTGATAATAGTCGAGGTCCCCGATTCAAGCGAAACGCCTTCCTCATCGAGCAGCAGCAGCGGCGGAGGCGGCGGAGGAGGGGCAAGCTCGAAGCTCATCTGCCAGGAAGAGTGGTATTGCGACAAATGGAGTGTCTGCGAGGATGGGATTCGGACCAGAAGCTGCTGGGATCTTAAGATCTGCAATACGTTCAAAGATGAGCCGCTGGCAAAAGAGGAATGCGTGTATCTTGCTACCTGCTATGATGGCCTTATGAACAACGATGAGAGCGGCCTTGATTGCGGAGGCTCATGCCCCCCTTGCTTTACTTGCTTTGATAGGCAGCTCAATCAAGATGAGACCGACATCGACTGCGGCGGCATGCTCTGCAAGAAATGCATAAATGATATGCAGTGCGTGCGTGATAGCGATTGCGAATCGAACTACTGTAACCCCAATGGGGTCTGCGCAAACCCTTCATGTAATGATGGATTCCAAAATCACGATGAGGAAGGTATCGACTGCGGCGGCTCCTGCGCGAGAAAATGCCCTCAGATCGAGCGAACAGGGTCGTTTGGAAATATGCTAAATCCCGGGATTCTCTTGGTGATTCTTGCCTTGCTGCTGCTTACATTGTCATACAACCTCTATGGGGAAAAAATCAACAGAAACCTTAAGATCTTGTATTATCGCTACACCAATCAAAGCGTCCCGATAGTTCAAAAAATCACCTCTGTTGAACTCACGCAGCGAATCAACCACTGGCATGGAATCGCAACCTCTCTGAATGCGCAGCGAGTCTTTGAAGAATACAGCAGCGTGTTCCATGCGTTCCTATCAGGCAATCTTGGATTGCCTAAGCACTTTAGCATGATTGAGCTAGAAACCAAGCTTAGAAAATCCAAGGTGTCTGCGCCGCTTGCCAAGGCAACGACAACATACTACTCAAAGCTGCAGCAATACAAACATATAAAATTGGGAGAAGATGATGTGAAGACCATACTTGCTTATGGTAGAAAACTGGTGTATCATCTCTCAAGAGCGCTCGTATGAATAAGACCGCAATAAGAATTACATTGCTCCTTGCAATCTTGCTAGCTTTGCCTAGCTTTGCGTATGCGGTGGCTTCCTTTAACCTTACTCCTGATCCACATGCATCCACATTCAACCTAACTGAAGAGGTGCAATTCTTATACGATCTGAATGTGACTGTCAACGAATCGAGCATATTCTATTCAAGCAACGCCCAGGATCTTGGGTTCACGAGCTTTCGGCTTGACAACGCGACAGGGGTCATCAACGTAACCCCAACTAATAGCGAAGTGGGATTTTACTCGCTGCAGATCATCGCGGAAAACAGGACAAATAATTTCGATGTGGTCACGGCGACTGTAGGCTTCAATATAAGCAACAGCAATGATCGGCCAAACATAACCGGCGTAAGCCCAGGAGTCCTCAATCAGACCCTTGCTGAAAATAATTCCCAGCTATTTACTTTCAATTATTCAGATATTGACCTAAACGATGCCATAAACGCCACCTGGTATCTCAATGGCTCCATTCAGACGACAAACTTCACTTTTAATTATACTCCCTCATTTTGCGCCGCGGGATTTTATGAGCTTATCCTGAAGATAAATGATACGGCAAATGCCAACGACACGGTGCTTTGGAACCTAACCATCAATAATACGAATAGGGCGCCAGTGCAGAACGCATCGATTCAGAACAGATCCTGGCAAGAAGACACCAATCTAAGCAACAACCTGACTCTATCGCTGTTCTTATCTGATGAAGACACACTGGAGTGTTCAGGCGCCAATCAAAACAATCTCACATACACAGCAACCGGCAACAGTTCAATTCAGGTTCGAATAAACCAATCGACAACCAATGTGACCTTTACTGTGCCTGCTGATTTCTTTGGAGTCGAAACAATAATTTTTAACGTTTCAGATGGCAGCGGATTTAAGGCGAGTAATCCTGTCGTTCTCAATGTGACAAACGTCAACGACGCTCCAGAATTCAATGCCACCAACCAGACACCCAAGCAAAATGTGGCCTTTGTCTATGATATAAACGCAACCGATAAGGATAATGAGGTGCAGCCAGGCATCAATACTTTGACCTACTATGACAACGCATCATTTTTTGCGATCAATGAATCGAGCGGTATAATAAATTTCACGCCAGGCTCCTCTGAGGTCGGTTTGCATGTGATCAACATAACGCTCAACGATACAATCACCATAACCAGCAGAATAGTACTCTTCAACATAACCAGCAATGCAGTGCCTCGGATTGTCCCAATCATCAACCAAAACGCGACGGAAGGGGTATTCTTTAGGCTCAACGTTTCAGGAATCGACAATGACGATGACAATATGACCTTCGCGAGCAATTACAGCAGATTCAGTACTTTCACGATAAACCTGACTGCCATCAATTTCTCATTTTTGCCAGACAATAGCGATGTTGGCAATCAGACAATCCTCGTAACAGTAACGGATGCGAATGGTGCTTCCAACACCACGATATTCAATCTGAGCATATTCAATGTTAATCTCGCTCCTAACTTGACCTTTATTGCGAATCGCACAATCCGAACAGAAAAACTATTTGTGCTCAACGTGAGCGGGTTTGATTCGGATGGAGATACACTCGCTTTTCAGGATAATACCTCATTGTTCAACATCGCAAGCGTGAATAGTAGTACGGGGCAGATCAGCTTCACTCCCTCGCAAGCCCAGATAGGAAATCATACTATAAACATCACGGTAAATGATTCCGAATTCATAGCCTGGCAAGTATTCCATCTTATCATCGTCAATAATACCGCTCCATTAATTCCACCAATAGCCAACCAAACAACCCAAGAAGACAGCGTTTTCACGCTCTATATCAACGCAACCGATGTGGATTCAGATACGCTCTCATTCTATAGCAACGCGACCATTTTCAACTTCTCCACTATCAATGCAACCACTATCCTCATCAATTTTACCCCACGGCAAAGCGACATAGGGCAGCATTGGATCAACATAACCGCCAATGACACGCCGCTCTCTTTTTTTGCAATATTCATACTCAACGTGACGCTTCTCAATGACACTCCTTATTTCAACCCCCCACTCACTAACCTGAGCGCGACGGAAAATATATTCTTTTGGTTCGATGCGAACGCGTCTGATGAGGAAAATGATGCGCTGAACATAAGCTCCAATTCGACCCTATTCAACATTTCAATTGATGGCAAATTCAACTTCACGCCGGTAACAAGCCAGAAAGGAAATTACAGCATCAATATATCAGTTAGCGATGGCATGAACACCAACACGAGCATCATAACGCTTTTCGTATTCGCGTTCAATAACCCTCCAAACATTACCGGATTTAGTCCAAACGCATCGAATGTCTCTGTTGTCGAGAATAGTTTTCTTGATTTCAATATAACTGTAACGGATATAGACAACAATACCCTAACCTACATCTGGCGCCTCAATGGGAGTAATGTGAGCATCAACAGCAATTTCAGATACGAGCCAGACTATGATGCTGCAGGATTTTATAATCTCAGCGTGTTCATAGGCGATGGGGGCAATAACATCTCGAATGCCTGGAACGTGACGGTAAATGATTCGAATAGAAAACCGTTCTTTGGCCTGATCAATAGGACCTCGCAAGGAGATTTTAGCGCAGGGACACAAGAGCAGGTGAATGTCACAGAGCAATCAGGAAACATCACCCTTGCAAGATCGAATGGGATCAACTATGTTGCGAGCGCAAACTACACATCTCCTGTACTCGATCTTAGGTCCGCAACCAATCTAAGCTTTGTATCGATAAGCTGGAAGGAATCAAGGCCAGAAAACACCACCATAACTTTCTTTGTGAGATCATCGCCAGATAACAGCACCTTCACCAATTTCACTGGCTCAGGAACTACTAACTACACCAATCCCAATGGCACTACAATAAATGCGACCAGTGATCGATTCATCCAATACAAGGCAATGCTCGAGACAAACAATTCAAACAATACCCCGACGATAGAATACACAACGATCCAATATCAGATCTCTGACTTCTATGGGCGAGAAGACACGATCTATCTTAGCTACCTCGATCTTGATAACTTCTTTAGGGATCCTGATGGCAATAGCCTCTCATACAATGTAAGCACTGTTGATAGCATTGAAGTTGAGATAGATGGTCAGGGAAGGGTTTCACTAACTCCTGCCTCAAACTTTTTTGGGACAAGAACAGTCGTGTTCACGGCCACCGATGGAAACTTCAACACGACCAGCAACAACGTAAGCCTGGTATTTGCCGATGTCTCTGAGCCTGCCGGATCTTCAACGTCCACCACTAGCTCAGGCGGGGGCGGGGGGGCGGGGGCTCAAGCAGCACGCGGATAGTATATCTGAACAAGACCGTGCTGATAAACCAATCAAGATCGATTGAAATCGTGGTACCTGGCCAGATAGAAAGACCCACTGAATCGCAGATCATAGTGCCAATAACCATCCAAAACAACGAGAACTATGCCATGAAAGGTATCACGCTCAGTGCATTCTCGAACCGAACCGATATATTAATGGAGTTTAGCGACGATTTCATCCCTAATTTGGAATCGCTTGAAAAAACCTCGGTCGATCTCATAGTCGAGCAGCAAAATCGCAGCATGAGCTTTGATGTCATGATAACGGCCACTGTCGATGACCCCCAGCTTAATGACTCCGCAACGATAAGTGTGCAGATCAATGACAATGTCACCAACCAGGTAGAGTACGTGCGCGATTTCGTGCAGCTCAATCCAGAATGCCTAGAACTTACTGAAGCAGTCGAGCAGGCCCAGCAGTTACTCAGCCTTGGTGATCAGAAGAAGGCCCAGGTAGTATTGAATATGGCTCTTGAGCAATGCAAGCATCTTCTGCGCGCAAAGCAGTTCAATGTAGAGCGCCCAAAACCGATCTCGATGCTCGAATCATTTTTGAGAAACCCCTACACCATGTACTTTAGCGTGGCGTTTTTCCTTTCAATGCTTGCGACGGTGGCATATCTGCTCTATAACGAATACAAATGGTATTGAAGAAATGATACAACAAAACCCAATAAGATTGCGCCATTCGAAATGGTCGCTTTGTCCAGACCCATTGTCACTATTATTACTATTGCGCAAGGCTAGGATGAATTGCTATGCACTACAAAAAATACTTTGCTCGACCTGCGATGCTAAAGCTTCGAGTTCAGGATATTTTCATACTAATCAGACTCTCATGAAACTGTTTTCCACTCTTTTTTGCTTTTTCGAAGACAAATGCGAAGAGTCCATTGGTTTTTGTCACATTGGTACTTTTCTACCCATTTCCAACCCTATAAGAAAAAAGATTTTCATGGAAGCCTACTAATCAACAATATTTAAATAGGATTTCACTATAGCATGCATATGAAAAAAGAGGAGCATAGTTTTATTTCTGATCTAGATGTACTCCTGTCCGATTATAATTCGATGACCAAGGAGCAGTTTACGGGCAAGGTGATACCGCTTCTCAAGAAAGTGCTTGGCACGATATTTTTCATGGACGATTCATACACATTCGAAGAACTCGTCGAGACAATAGGGCACTTTCGAAACAGCTGCGCTCGCATAGAGACTGACATAGTGTCTTTGCAACAAGAGCAGGCAAGCCTGCTTGATAAGAAAAACAAGACAAAGCATGACCAGAATTTCTTGTCAAGGGTAAAAGAACTCAGATCAAAGATCGAAACCATGAACAGGCAGCTGGGCAACTGCCAGAGGATAGCAAAAGTGCTTCAGACTCCTCGCGTCGAGGAAAACCTGATCCGATTCTGCAGGCAGTTATCCCATCTGCAGTTTTCACCGATGCCCCTTGACAAGCAGGCCTACACCGCGCTTTTCTTCAACTTCCTGTGGTTAGTCAATCAGTTCATGTTCGATTTCCATGAGATGCCTAAGCAAGGGCTTTCGCATTTCCTAAGGCTTAAGAAGAATTATGACGCATATTCGATCGATCAGCTAATAGAGCATGCCCAAGAAGCGCTAATTGATGAGGATGTTTCCCAGGCCACGCAGGCCTACAACGCAATACTCAAGCAGTATGGATGCCTGGATAAGAACCAGCAGGCAAGGGTCTATGGCGATCTGTTCATCTTGTGGTTTGAGCTGCATTTCTATGAGCAAAGGAAACATCGTGAAAAGAATGAGATAGCCTAGCTGCCCAGATACTATTTGCATAGTCTATATTTTATAGGGGTTTAGTAGGAAATTCTCGATACGCTCGGGTCATCGGCTTCTTGGGAGCGACAAAATTCGCTCGCACTTTGTGCGGCATTCACTACGCTCAGCTCCATTGTCTATTATCATTATGCGATGCCGTAGCGTACTGCTGAGAGAGCGAAGGTATCGCGCTAAATATTGTGCGAAGCACGAAATGAGTGTTCTGTAGTATCAAGATTAAACTATTTCTCGACCTTTGTGCCGCTGACAACCCTTTTCTACTAAACCACTCCCGATATGCCTAAGAAAAAACCCAAAATCTCTTTTATCTTTTCATAGTGAATACACAAAGTTAAATAGCAATGTGGGCGATTGGCACTCCTATGGAAGCCCTCTATGATTACCAGGACTTGGTGAATGCCAGCAAGGAATTTTCAAAAGCTGTCGTTGGCCAGCAAGTAGTCCTAAAGAAGATGCTCATCGCGCTTCTCTGCAAGGGGCATGTGCTGCTCGAAGGAGTACCTGGTATCGCAAAGACCCTGATGGTAAAGACGATCTCTCAGGTGTCTGGATGCCAATTCAGCAGGATCCAGTTCACCCCTGATTTATTGCCAGGAGACATCACGGGCGTTGAAACATACGATGAGGTGAAAAAATTCTATGTTGTAAAAGGCCCGGTATTTGCCAATTTCATCCTTGCCGATGAGATAAACCGGGCATCTCCTAAGGTACAAAGCGCTTTACTAGAAGCGATGCAGGAGCGCCAAGTCACGATTGGCAAAGAGACC
>CAZFPU010000074.1:0-9362 GCA_964521145.1 uncultured Methanosarcinales archaeon
CATTCAAAGCCTACACTCCCTTCATCATCTATGGATATGCTGGAGGTGGGCTTGGAGCGGGCGCTGGATTATCATTTGCAGGCGGCACTGGAATTGGCACCACATCCTCATCTTCTCTGATTGTGGTCTCTCTAGTTACTCCCTGATCATTGTTATTGATAACGACGTCAGGATCATCTTGCGCCGTTACCAGTGTTGGTCCATTATTGAACCACCACCATCCGTTACTGGCGGCTGCTACTAGCAGTACAATGCCTACCATCACAATTACTATCAGAGCGACTATAGCTACTGAGCTTGAGCCCTCTTCGCCTTTTTTATTTTTCATCATTTTTTCACCCCATGTTTTGGAAAGTCTCATATTTTCTTTTTTCATTTGATCGCATCACCCGATCCCCGATTTCATTTTGTATATTCATATGAATGAAGAGCCTTTGAAGTTCAGGATAGCTAAAGTGCAGCGTTTCACCCAAAGCACAGCTATGGCGAACCGCCCAGTGATTAGGCACACTATCCACAGATATCTCTGCCCATCTCATTGTTTTCTTGTTCCATCCATCTCATTGTGATGACCATTTGGTCGCTACTTTCATTGCAGCAATAATCAAAACAGGGCATATCAAAACAATATGACAAAACCTAGATGGAGTATAATTTCAGATAAATAGCAAATTTAGATGCGAGGCAGTCGCACCAATGCATTTGGATGAGGCTTTGAAGTATAAAAAGTTTGTGAAAGAGATCCCTCTGGCAGCCATTGCACGCTAGAACTGTCAATTTATACAATTTCTCATAAAATTACCACCAACATCTGACAACGATAACTTTATCTTTTGGTTAGGAATGGTTTAGCATAGCATAAAAGCAGGAGGTGTTTTTTATGAAAAAGATAATGGTGGCATGTATCCTTGCGGTCATGATGGTTTTGGTCAGCGCATCGGTATTTGCAGGAAATTGGAACCAGGGCTCCCAGTACACCAACCAATGGGATGGCGAGCATGACAGGGATTGGGTAGGCATGTATGAGGACTGCGATGGAGGTATCCAATTAGGCAACAATCCGCACAGCATCTTAAATAAGAAGAACAGGGGAAACAATCCTCATAAGATCTTGGCATACCACATGCAATTCTGGGATTGGTGGTAGACTTAGCTGATTTTTTCTTTTTTTATTTCTATTTTGAATTCTTATTTTCTGGAGTTTTTCGAGTAATTGAAGGTTAGCGCCACAAAGGTCGAGCATATTATTTCCATAAATTTTGAATTTTCAGGGTGTCAAAGCAGCGGCTTTTGTGCACTTCCATATCAATCGACAAGGGGGAAGCCCCATCCGGGGAACCAAGAAAATCAGAGATTTTCGGGTGCCAAAATGCCGCGCATTTTTAGCACGTCGATCATTTAGGACAACATCGAATGCGAGAAGGCGCTAACCCGAGCGTGAGCGAGAATTACTCGAAAAACTTCTTTCCATCACAACATCTAAATACTTCTTTTTCTCTTACTCGAATATGAAAAACAAGGAAGTCGCTCAGCTTCTAAGAAGTATTGCACAGCTGCTTGAGATCAGAGGGGATATGGTTTTCAAAATACGAGCCTATGAACGGGCAGCTCTGGTCATTGAAGATCTTGAAGATGACATAGTGACTTTCTGGAAAGAGGATAGATTGCAAGACATTGCGGGAGTAGGGGAAGCGTTGTCTGAAAAAATAGCGCAATATTTAGAGACGGGTAAATTGGAATATTATGATGAGCTCAAAAAGAAGATCCCGGTAAATATCGATGAGCTTGGAAAGATAGAAGGCCTTGGACCCAAGACGATCCTAAAATTATACAAAAACCTCAAAGTAAAGGATCTCAAGACGCTTAAAGAAGCGGCGCAGCAGGGAAAAATCAAAAAAATAGCGGGCCTTGGAGAAAAAATAGAGCAGAAGATCCTGCAAAGCATTGAATTCACGCAGCAATCGGGAAATCGTTATCTTCTCTCAGATGCGCTTAAGCTTGCAAATCGCCTAATTGATGAAATGCAAAAGACGAATCTCACTCAAAGAATAAGCGTCGCTGGCTCGCTTCGAAGAAGAAAAGAAACAATTGGAGACATCGATCTTGTGGTGATCACTAAACACCCTAATGAAGTCATTGATTTTTTTTCCACGCAGCAACATGTAGAGAAACTACTGGTAAAGGGACCTTCCAAATGCTCAATAATCCTAAAAGATGGGATCCATGCCGACCTTCGTGTCTTTGGAGAGGAGAGCTTTGGTTCTGCATCATTGTATTTCACGGGCAGCAAGCAGCATAATATCCATCTAAGAAAAATTGCTATCTCTAAAAAAATGAAGCTCAATGAATACGGGGTCTTTTCTGATAAAGACAACAAAAGACTGGCCGGTAAAACAGAAGCGCAGTGCTACGAAACGCTTGGCTTGAATTATATCGATCCTGAAATCCGAGAAGATGAAGGAGAGATCGAGCTATCTTCACAAAACAAACTGCCCAAACTGATCCAATACGCTGAAGTCAAAGGCGATTTACAGATGCACTCTAACTGGAGCGATGGTGAAAATTCTATCGAGGAAATGGCCACAGCCGCGCAAAAGCTCGGGCATGAATATATCTGCATAACTGATCATGTAGGAACATTTGTGGTTGGAAATGCACTTGATGAAAAAAAGGTTTTGCAACAAGGAAAAGAGATAGAAAAATTGCAGAAAAAATTTCCAAAGCTGAGGATCCTGCATGGCGCTGAAGTCAATATAAAAGATGATGGAAGCATGGATATTTCGAATTCAATTCTCAAAGATCTTGATATTGTACTTGGAAGCATCCATACAGGCCTAAGAAACGACCCAATAAAACTTACTGATAGGATCATTACTGCAATGGAAAATGAGCATGTGGATATCATTGCGCATCCGAGTGGAAGAAAGCTCAACGAAAGGCCGCCTTATGAGATGCATTTCGATGCTTTATTGCAGGCGGCAAAGGAAACCAGGACAGTTTTAGAAATCAACGCACTCCCCAATAGGCTCGATCTCGACCCATCTCATATCCGATCGTGCATACGAAGAGGGATTTTGCTTTCTATTGGAACTGATGCGCATGATGTTGCAGGCTTGGCGCATTATGAATTAGGAATTTCAATGGCTCGCAGAGGTTGGGCGCAGAAGAAGGATGTTATCAATACGTATTCTTGGAAGGAGATGCTTAAGTTGTTGAAATAGAAATCTTTTATTGTAAAAATCCGACCTTTCTACAGGTGGCATAGACATTTTCTGGTGTGAGGAGTTTGTTGAATTCTCTTGCGTTGTTGTGGAAAGCCTCCTGCTTTTGATCCAGCGCATGCATTTTCTCAAAGGTGCCTTTTTTTACCGCTAGGAAATATTTACATTCGTGGTATAGATCTTTTGCGTGCGGGCGCCAAATGCTTCCTTCTTCAAGCTGCCTGCCATCAGGGAAAACTATGTGGAGGTTTGCTTTTCTTGCTTCCAACGAAGAATGGCTTCCGAAATTGTTTGGGTCAAAATTACTGTATAGTCGTATCGCTACTTTATTTTCTGCCTCTGGGTTTGTTTCGAGAACTTCTGGATTGGAAATACGTACTGCAGCAACATAGGGGTTCTTCACATTTGGCCATGTAAGCTTTACATAGTGCGGAGCGGCAATCGCGGCCATTAGCCAATTCTGATCCCCATATCTTAGTGTGCCTGTGGCCTTTTTGCCTAACAAATAAACTCCTACTGCGGGAATAGAGATTGGCCAAAAGGACAAACCAAGATTCATCAATAAACTTCCGTATGCTCGTTTCATAATCGGTTCAATCTTGATTGGCTCTAGAATAGAATCATAGAGCTCAGCGATCTCTGATTTAATTGGAGTGAATGGATCTAGTTGGTTACCTGCATAATCCCTTAAGATTGCGTTAGCTCCTTGAGAAAAATTCTTTGCCGGGTCTCCATGAGTCATGCTCCAGGGACCTACACTAGAATCACCTCCTTGAAAATCATCAAAATGGATGCGACCTCCTTCAAATTTTTCTACTGCCACATGAAACCCATTAGTAAGCTTTAACACAAGAAGAGAATCAGTCAGTTTTTCATGGCTTTGCACTAATTCTTGCAATGACATAACGTAATAAAGAACGAGGCAGTATATAAGGATTGCTTGACTCGAGTAAATAGATGATGATTATTTTATCTGCAGTTCAGTTGTTGTGCTGCAAACTCCATATCCGATCTTCCTTAAATCTTCAATATCCTCCTTTTCTAATTTCTTATTTCGAATCTCGGTTCGAATCAGAGCAATAATGGAGCTAGCTTGTTTTCTCATCCCCTCTTGAGTTGCCATGATAGTTTTGATGGTAACCTGCAAGTCCTCTTCCATGTTAGGATGACGCGCAAGAATATCTCTTTCAGATGCAATTGATGCCAATAGGAGCTCTGATACTATCTTCTCGATAGCGTCTATGGATCTGAGTGCTGTCTGCACTTCTGCATCATTTAGATTTTTATCCAATAGGGAAGAAAGCTCATCAATTGCTTGCTTGCAGGTTTGTTCTGAGAGGCCACGAATGTTCTTAATCGCTTCTTCGATACGATCGGTCTGTCCTGCGACAACAGTAAGCGTGGTCATGGTAGTTAATGGATCGCTGCCTGGTGCTGCTCTAAGGCCAACTCTGTGTCCCATCGGTGTCATAGAAAGTATTGCTCCTAACGCAGCCACGGAAAGAACTCGGCTTAAGCGATGTACTAGGGTCATGCATTTTCCCTTTTATTTATGTTTATATAGATTTGTATTTGGGAAACTCTTTTTTGGTTGGCGCGAAAAATTCCGCTTTATGTTCGGATAATAACTCCTTGCATCGTGCACTCTTACCTATACGTGCTCTGCATCGAAGCCATTTTAGCATACCTGATCAAAAAATTATAGGTATCGTGGACCATGGAACTAGTATCTGCTTTTGTAGCTAGAGTAATCATCTTCTCCTTGACATGGGCAGATTTTACCCAAACATGCGGTTGCACCGTAACCGAATATGGCCTTCCCATATGTGTCTTAAGCGTTTGAATTCTTTGCCTTAAGTCATCGCGGGCATACGTCACACTGATATGTTGCGAATTTACCTTGACCAGAACTTCTTTTCGTATGCCATCTGAATCTAGATGGGATATTTCGTAGGGAAGATTATGCTCTTCTTTCCAAACTCTTTTCATATCCTCTTCTAGGGTCATTACCTAAAGGATTTCGATTTTGTTTAAATTGATTTCTTTAAGAAGTTGGTGGGAAACTTCTCCCCGGGTCGGGTCGCTACCATCTTCTCGCCTGTCACTGTTTTCATTCAAGGTGTGGCTGCCCCGTAGGGGGCGTCCCCCGCAACACACTAATCACCAAGAATTGCTAGGCTCGACCTGATGACGGTAGCGACCCTCATTTTCACAACTCCAAAACCTTCCTTTATAAACTCATCGTCTCATTTTAATTCTCAATTTATTTATAAATAATCCAAAAAAAATCCGAAAACTTTAAATACTCGCATTGTCCTTATTGGTTAATTAACACTTTGGGGGTGACTTATACATGAATATGGACAAAGTAGGCGTATGGAGTTTTTACGCTGGTCTGGTTATTGCCATTATAGCAGCAGTGGTTAGCCCTTCAGGCATCAACGGAATGGTTGTGCTTGCTCTAGGCGCACTAGGTATCATTGTTGGCTTGCTAAACGTAACTGACCACGAAGTAAAGCTGTTCTTGATTGCAACAATCGCATTGGTCGTAAGTGCGTCTTCACTAGGCGGCATCTTATCAACCATACCTGCAGTCGGCAAATTCATTCCAGCCTTAATGGATGGGATCGTAATTTTTGTCGCTCCAGCAGCAGCGATCGTTGCTTTGAAAGCGATTTGGGACATAACCAAATCCAAGTAAGAACTCGGTTTTGACCGATTCTTTTTTTTCTTTTTATTTTTTATTTTGCCTTAACTTAGAAATAAGCAATTCATCTGAATCTCTTCTGGAGTTTTCGATAAAGCGATCAGCCACGCTCTTTGGTCTTGGAGATTCTTGGGTCCTGCTCACTATCCGAAGCATTTGATGGTAGAGGACGTTGATATTCGCATGTTTCTCTGGGTCGTAATCAACTGGGTGGTACGCGATGCGCGGATCAAAATGGCTTTCTAACCGAATCACGCCATCTCCTCGGTCCAGCCCATCGAGGCCATAGTCGGTTATTCCAAACCCCGCTCTGTCCTTGTTGGGAATAGGTTCTAGGACCAGTTGCAGATAAGGGAGTCCTTCGATTGATCCTTTCTTTGCGTGGATTTTTCCCATCTGGGTATCGTAGCGTATAAAACGATCTTCATAAGGAATCGCACTAGCAACCTTGGCAGACAAAGAATTCAATTCGATCACGCAGCCTGTGCTTATTGTGGCTGTTAGCGCTATACCTGATAATGCTGTGGCTAAAGATCTATAGGATATGCTCATGGATTTGGAAATTGCTGTTTGGATATAAATGATTTGGGAATGTGTTTGTAGTTACATGCTCGCACATCCAAAACAAAAAATATATAAGATATCCAAGGGTTGGCAATATAACATGGTGAAAGTAGCAATCAACGGTTTTGGAAGGATAGGAAGACTTGTTCTGAGAATTGGAATCAAAGAAGGCATCGAATTCCCGGTCATCAATGACCTAACTGACGCTCCCACGCTTGCGCATCTACTCAAATATGATAGCGTGCATGGTCAGTTCGATGGCTCGGTTGAGGTAGAGGGAAATAGCATCATCGTGAATGGCAAGAAAATAGATGTGATCGCTGAAAAAGACCCTTCAAAATTACCATGGGGGGCCTATGGCATCGACATCGTTGTTGAAAGTACCGGCTTGTTTACCAATAAGGCCGATATCATGAAGCACATCTCGGCAGGAGCAAAGAAAGTCCTGCTTTCAGCTCCCGCAAAGGATGAAGTTGAAACATGCGTCATTGGCGCTACCTCTGATCTTTCTGGAAAACAGCTTATCTCAAATGCATCCTGCACAACCAACAGCTTGGTTCCCGTGGCGATGGTTTTAGACAAGGAATTTGGAATAGAATCGGGATTCATGACAACGGTGCATGCATACACCAATGATCAGCGTGTTTTGGATCTTCCGCATAAGGATCTTAGGAGGGCAAGAGCCGCCGCTGTCAATATCATTCCAACATCGACGGGAGCCGCAAAGACCGTTGGCAATGTGCTACCTCAACTGAAAGGGAAGCTCGATGGATTATCGCTTCGGGTTCCGGTGCCATGCGGGAGCATTTCTGATTTTACCTGCATCTTAAAAAAAGAAGCATCGGTAAAAGAGATCAATGATGCGCTCAAAAACGCCTCAAATACCTATCTTAAAGGGGTTATGCAATATACCGAGGATCAGATCGTATCTTCTGACATTCTGGGAAACACGCATTCATCGATCATCGATGCATCGCTTACCATGGCAAACGGAAAACTGGTGAAAGTGTGCGCGTGGTATGACAATGAGTATGGATTCTCGTGCAGGATGGTCGATATGCTCAAGCTGATGGCGAAAGGCTGATCTTGCAAAACTTTCTTCATCAATTTCTGGAGTAAGGTTTTTAACGGTTCTTTATTTCTTTTGAACTATGGCTAATCCATATACATCTTTAAAACTTCCCGCGCCGGAGTATTTCGAATTTGCACAAAGTCATATTGGTCTTGACAGCATAACCGTTCTCTGCCACTTTTTCAATAAGGCCAATGCTCCGACCATTTTGCGAACAATGCTGCCTAATGCCGAAATCACGGATTGGATCTCAGAAGGGCCCCAGCATCAAATGTTGTCCCTATTCAATATTCAGGCGCCTCATTTATGCCGAGCCTATCGAATGGCGTACCAGGACAAAGGCGGTGGATATCCTTTAGGGTCTATCGCATATTCAAAAGATACGCACGAAATTGAGCTCTATGACGATAGCAAATATAAAAATTATCTGGGCGTGCTGCAGATCATCGACATTGCATGGAAGCAGCAATTTCATGAATGGGTACGCCAGCAGTACCGAGCAAAGGCAAAGGAAGCGGTCGGTTCATTTCTTGGCGGACTAGACGCCGCTCTTTTCAAGACTAAATAGCATGTACTTTCTAAAACAAATCCCCGAAGATTTCATTGTCGAGGAGATCGGTGACTATCAATTAGACGACAAAGGGCATTATGCCTATTTCCTTCTTAAGAAAAAAAATCACACAACGCTAAAAGCGATATCACTCCTCGCAAAGGAGCTTGGGATCCCTGAGAAAAACATCGGGAGTGCGGGGCACAAGGATCGCATCGCCATCACAACACAGGTCATCTCCATAAAAAATGGGAAGAAGCACTTCGAGAGCGTAGGGGCACGCGATATATCCTTACAATTTTTAGGAAATGGCAGTGAAGAGATCTTTGCCGGAAAACTAAAAGGAAATAGATTTCGAATAACCATACGGAACCTTACTGATGACCAAATAGAGTCGCTGCAAAAAAAATCGCAAAAAAACGTCCTTATGCCAAACTTCTTTGGCGAGCAGCGATTTTCGACCAATAACGTCGAGATAGGGAAGGCAATCCTCCAGGCAAGATTCAAGGATGCGCTGGATATCATAGAGAAAGAAGATAAGGAATTTGCTCCAGTGATCACTAATTATTTGCAATCAAAGGAAAATGACCATATCGGCGCGTTGCAAAAAATACCTGTCAAGATCCTTAGGTTATATGTGCATTCCTACCAATCTTTTCTGTTCAATGAGTTATTGAAAGAATGTATCTCAAGAAAGATCGAGATCGATGAATTGCCACTGATTGGTTTTGCAAGCTCTGAAACCGACAAAAAAATCGACCCAATACTAGACGAACTACTAAAAAAAGAAAAGATATCGACCCGCGATTTTATTATCCCACAGCTGCGAGACATCAGCGCTGAAGGGGAATCCAGAAAGGCCTTTGTGCCCCTTCGGGATTTTCAAATAGAGGGAACGGGAGATGATGATCTGAATGAAAAGAAGAAAAAGGTGATCGTCACATTCTCTTTGCCTAGGGGCGCGTATGCCACCGTTCTTATCGATTACCTGATGCAATAGGCCTTAGTTTTTTGCTTGTTGTATCTCTATTGCCTTTTCTACCAGCTCAAACACTCCTTCTGGAAGCCCCGATCCATCGACGTTGATAAGAAGCCCTTTCTTTGCGTAATAATCGACCAATGGCTTTGTCTGTTCATGATAGACATGCAGCCTCTTTCTGATAGCTTCTGGCTTGTCGTCATCTCTTTGGTATAGCTCTCCATGACACGTATCGCATTCGCCTTCTTTTTTTGGCTTTATGTAATCAA
>CAZFPU010000075.1:0-9286 GCA_964521145.1 uncultured Methanosarcinales archaeon
CTAATCCAATTGCATTATCTTTTGGAGATAACGCATTCGAACAAAAAGACCATTTATGACGCATTTGAAGTTAAAGTGCCAATAAATCTCAACAAATATATTCAAACAGCAAAAGAGTTTGTTCAAGAATCAAATCTAAAACAGAATGAAGTTTGCATCACCTGTCTTGATACGCTGGCAAGAAGATATGATCTTCAAATTGACATGTATGATATTGGAGATCCGAACATATTATTTACACTTAGCGACAACAAAACAATGCTTGATGGAAATCCTCTTACTTTTTCTTTTTCAATCCAACTATCTCAAGGAAATGATGCGATAAACGAAGAATTTTCAATCCTGCCCATTGCAGACCAAGAAACATATATTGGTTATCCCTTTTCATATCAGATAAAGGCATCCAAAGAAACCAATTTTTTCGACAATTCTCCTCTCTTTGAAATCGATAGAGAAAATGGGCTTATATTGTTTGTTCCCCTACAAGAAGACCAGGGTTCACATCTAATAAGGATTGATGGAATTGATCGAGAGGGCCATAAGGTAAGTCAGCTATTCTCATTAAACATAAAAGGTTTTGCTGATACCATCCAAATCGAGCCAATAACTCAACTCATAGCAGAGTCAGGAAAACCTTTCTTCTATAGGATTGCAATTGTAAAACCAAACAACTCTCTGATATATAGGGATAATGCGACTTTTTTTGATGTAAGTCAGACAGGAGAAATCGCATTTACTCCCACACAGGCTCAAAGAGGTTCATATGATATTATGATAACAGTTTTTGATAAAAAAGGAAGTAAATCAAATGAAGAACTCAACTTTGTGATAACATGAATAATAGAAAGAGTTGCCTAGTTGTGCTATTTTTTGTTTTGTTAGGTTGTATTGTATGTGCACAGCAAGAAAAACCGGATGCACCAAACAGTATTTCCGAGAATGAAATTGCGCAAAAAGTCGAGGAATTAGAAAAGCTGAGCGAATCTGAACGATTGCAGCGATGGAAGACTGTTCCCACAAAAATCCAAGCAATCTATCTTAAAAAACACAGTATTTCTGGGATGAATGCGCCTTTGGCGCATCAATTTTTTGACAATGCGGAAAATGTGAATGCTAATACTGATTTATTTCAAACATATGCTAAATCCCTTGACATTCGCCTTACTATGGCAGCACAATCTCAGATTGTATCATATACAAACAATGGATTATTGCGCGCAGCGAATGGACAGATCAATGTTCTTCAGTTTAAGGACACCTATTCGTTTAGGATTGATGTCAATAACAATCTTGTGTTAATCGATGTCGATGGAAAAGAACACTCGTTTAACGGAGATCTTGAACAAGATTCAAATGGAAAAATTAAATCGGCAGGCGCTAGTCTAGATTCAATTTCCATCAGCGGTGAAGGGATATCCTTTTCAACCGACGAATTCGGTGCATCATCGATCCATGCGCAAAAAGCCATACGATTCAATGGAATCGAAATCTCAGAGCCGCGTTCCTTTATTTACGATATCACTACCCAAGGAACTTTTGTCAAAGATGTGAAAATAACGACAATACCTGTAGGGACTCTGCTCTATGGTCAGGATGTTGAACTGCCAGAAGGAAATATTCTAGTAAGAGGTAACATTGTAGTGCACTCTGCATCTAACATTGAGTTGCATCAAGGGGCAATACTAGATACCGCGAACAAAGAGAGGATTATTGCAGTTAGCGCAACAGTGCATGCATATGTGAACGATCCTTCATTCGCTCCAGAAGAGCACCAAAATGAAAACTATGTCTTTTCTGTGGCGGGAACAAAATTTGATATTCATTCTATCGAGGGAGGCGTCGTTAAGGTAAATATTTTACCGGGGAATGAATTGTTTAACACATTCACGAAAGAATATGCGAAGGATGGAGGATTCATTTACAAGCAACCATCCATTGACCAAGGCAGGGAGTATTATACTCTGCTCAATACAATAAATGACAAGGTGAAGGAAGGAAGAGAGCTTAACCAGGAAGAACAAGCAATTCTATCAATAGAAAAACAAGGCTTCTATAGTCTATTCAAAGCAGATAACGATCCGACAATCGTTGCGCTTATGGAGGAGAAGGAAGCTAAGTTAGCGTTACTCACTGCCAAAAAGATAGAATTGGAAAATCAATTAATTGAAGGATACAGGATCCGAGCAGGTCTGATGCAGGAATGGCGAGACCAGGTTGTTCAAAGAAGTCGCGAGAAGGACGATACTGCTTGGGAATTACTGAGCAAAGGGATATCAGAGGCTATAGAGCGAAGTAATAATCATCTCGATAAACTCAATGAAAAAGGGAAAGAGTTGAATGAGGTTAGCAAAGGAATTGATGACGTTACAAAAACCAGGTTACCAGATAGTTATCGAATGGAAAAAGGGAAGGGACTAGTTCAGTTCAAAGAACTTTCCCCAGATGAGCAAAGAAACTATTTGGCGGATGAGAAAGGTTATGCGTACAGGATAGTCGGAGACAAAAAAGATGCCGTGAGCATAACAGTCCAGAACGGGGATAGCATAACGACCAGTGAACGAGGGGATGAGGTTACGCTTTTTCATCATTTTCCCACAGGCAATGGAGCGACCGACATACAGAACGGAAGGCATTTGCTAAGGTTGCGAGAGAACCAGATATATCGAGTAAGCGAAGTTACCACGTTCGAATTCTCTTTGCAGAGCATAGAAGCGGAAAGGAAGATGGAAGAATTAAAAAATGGCCGATACCAAAGTGTCGGGCTTACCATTGAAGATGGATTCTTGCCTGTGAGATTTGACTACGCAAATCATGTCCAAAGCGAGGACGGCAGATTTAGTTTGAATAGTCTTGGTTTCGATTTGGGCAAGAATCGGGATCAAATACAGATGCAAACAATTGAAGACCTGCAAGCCAAGTACGGGTTTCCAATCAAGCTTGAAGGAACATCTCATGCAACACCCAATCTTATCTCAATACTAGATAGATGGTTTGATTCGGATACACAAAAACAAGGCATGTATAGAGACGATGGATTGGTTATCAGCGATAAATTCGGTGCTTCCAATAGAGAGTTCTATAGTGGAAAAAGCCAACTTATGACCGGGGAATTGCTATTCGATCCTTTCACCTATCCGTTAATGCCCATTAGATCTGTTAAAGAGATACCTTTGGTTCTTGATCATGAGTTTACCCATGGGTGGGAAAAGATGACTGAATACGCACAAGAAAACAAGAAATTGTCGCAATCACAGTGGGCAGAGCTCGGGGTTCCTGATGAAGTGATCATGCAGCTACAATGGAAACAAGATGGACTAAGCATGCGGGAATTGCAGGAGCAAAAAGTCTCTCCACTTTATTTGTCAAACATTAAAGGTCCAACTGCTGTCTTAAATGAAATAGTGGTTAAGCAATTCGATCCAATCTTACAAAGTGCTGATTTTAAGAAAGCTGTTGAGGAGTTTGCCATTGCCGCAGTAAGGGATCGCGGTCTCACATCGGATTTCGCCAAATCCTCCATAAATTTAATAGATTCACTCAACGGTTATTATCAATCAAAAGGCTTGCCCACAATCTCGGTCGATCTGATAGAAGTACAGTTGGATTCCGCAAGTTCAGACCAAAAAAAGAGAGAATCATTGCGTCAATTCTATACAGAATACCTAGATCTTGGAAAAAATCTCAAAATAGTGGGTTCTATTTTTAATCCTGAATCTACTGACACTAATCTAGCAGCCGTATTTGCTATCAACAAATTCATCGATAGGTTTGACTATTATTTCACGTCTGCTCCGGGATACTACTTACAATATCGAGACTCTTTTGACGCAATCAAGTCTCCAAGAGAAAATTTAGGATTTTTTGACCACTCTCTCGATCCAGCACATGCAACGTTCCTTGGCTTTGGAATTGCGCCGAAATCCTTCGCAGAGGTAACAGCCGTATTTCTAGAGCAGTCTGACTCGGATATTAAAAAGAGCATCACCACTGTTGGACCAAAAGGCGAGATCTCGCGAGAGATACTGCAATACTCATATGACATTGGGAGGATAGACAAAGAGAAATTTGAAAACTTGCGTGGAATTCCTTGCACTCAGGGAAATCCTTGTGAACGTGGTGTCTTGTGGAAAATGGGTAAGTACACTGAAGAAAGGAAAATCCAGAAATAGAAAAAGTTTACAGTCAGCTTCCCCTCTTATCACGATGACATCGTGCAGAATTATTGCGCCAAGAATCCAAGATCATGCCAGCCCTGCGCTAATTACAAATTGTTGTGCAATAAATAATGATTTCTAGATTATTCTATTAACAAAATTAAAGTAAGAATTACTTGCTCGTCGCAATCTCAACAACATCTCTGTGCTTGAGAACATGATCCTTTCCAACTGGCCTTTTTGATCGAACATCGATTGCTTTCACAAAATGATCACCGATATCAGTGTGCAGCTTATACGCAAAGTCCAAAGCGGTCGAGTTATGCGGCAACAAGAAACAATCAGGTAAGATATTGCCATATTGATCTCCCAATTTATTCACGCCACCAGGGAATATTGCGACATACTTCAAGATTTCAAAAACCGATTTGTCGATGACATCCTGCACACCTGAAGATCCGAATTTATCAAGCACGTTTACCTTGATGAAATTCAAAGCATTCCTTTGCTTGTCATTTAATTTCGATTCGTCCTTTACATTGAATTCCTTCTCGCCCGGAAGATAATCGATAAGACCATGCTTTGCCGCCTCTTTTAATGCCAGTTCCGCTTCTGAAGAGCAAGGAACTAGAAGATGCTCAGGAAATTGTACTTTCAATCGTTCATAATTTTTTTCGGCTCCTGGAATATCGATCTTATTGCAGGCAACAATGATAGGTTTTGTCTGTTTTCTTAATTCTGACGCGAATTTCATGATAAGCCCTTTATTCCAGGACTTGATATCTTCGGGCAAGTCTAGTTTTCGTATCGCTTCCTTGGTTATCTCCTCAGTAACCCTAAGAAAACTCAGTTGCTTGGTTATTGCTCTATGCAATTCTCCTCGTTCCTGAACTAAGGTTCGAACAAACTTCTCCCATCCTTTTTCAATAGAACGTAAGTACCACATATCGAGTTCATATTCTAAGAAATTGATATCGTTTGCCGGGTCATAGCTTAATGGTTCAACGGGCTCTCCTTTCTCATTGACACTGCCAGAGACATCGATGACATGGATAAGCACATGCGCTTGATTGAGATCATCAAGAAATTGATTTCCCATGCCCTTGCCTTCATGCGCGCCAGGAACCAGACCGGCAACATCAAGAAGTTCTGCGGGGATGAATCGCCTTTGATTTTTGCAATAGCCAATCCTAGGATTGCACTGGGCATTGAATTCCTTATCAACGCATAATACTTTGACAAAGGCAGTCCCTCTGTTGGGTTTTATCGTGGTAAATGGGTAGTTTGCTATCTCTACATCCGCTAAAGTCGCTGACTTGAAGAATGTTGATTTCCCCGCGCTTGGTTTTCCGACTACGCCGATTAGCATTTGTTTAAAGGAGAAGTAAGGGATTTAAAAGGGTTTACAATTTATTTCTCAGAACTGTTATTCGCTGGGACTCAATTAGCTCGCTTGTCCGAAATGCGTTGTATTCCATCCATTGGCTCTCGCTTAGGCCATCCACTACCGCCTTGATTGTTCGCATGTCTTTTTCTATTGATTTCCCATCAACGCGAAGAGCAGTGCCGTAATCGGAAAGCATCTTATTGAAAGTCGCCATATTTTGCTCATTGCCCGAGCTTGCCATGCTCAGATAAAAGAAAGTGAATTGCTCATAGTCCCTTTCGATTGGAAATGGTTTTGGAAGAGCTATTTGAAGCCGCACATCTGAAGTTATATCCTTGTGAGTGGAACCCCATAGATAAGTTCTGGGAGTGAAAAGCGCATCTTGAAGGAACTCAGACGTTCGCACTTCGTCACTGAGCATTTTATTGAGCCTCAAAAATGCAGGAAGCCGATAGTTTGTCTGAGGAACTAATCCGTTTTCCTGGATCTGAGCCAGCTTATCGATGGTTGTGTCGTGAAAATACAGTGTCATTTGGTATACCCGCATCATTTAATTCCTTTTTATCCAAATCATTGATAAAACGCGATTCGCAGCCGACTATACATCGGGATCACTGATTGTAAATCGTTTAGTTTTCTTTGAGTGTCATGCTGTATGTTCACCTGTTGCTCGATAATGCGAAAGATAGCTTTTCCTGTTTCCTTTGCTGCACTTTTCTGCGACCCATTCAATTTATTGTATCGATCCAAAAACTCCTTTCCAAAAAACTTGAAGACTGTTAGTCCAGAAGCAAAGAGCTCATTTGAATTCTCATATGGATGCCCTATTGTCCTGATTGGGTCATGCACTATCTCTCTTGCATATGCTGATTCATCAAAGAGACGAAACATCTTATTATTCTCGCCTTCACTGATGGATTCCAGATGCTCGAAGATAGGTCCTTTATATCCAGCCGCTTTTGAACAAGAAACATATGCATTCCATAGTGCAACAGAGTAGCTCTGATCCAGTAATTTTCTCGTCTTATCGACAATGCCATGCGATAATTCGTGGAATGCGAGGATAAGGCCTTCATTTTCATATTGGGGGTGCGTAAAGCTATTGGTGGAAATGACTGCGCGTTTGTTTTCATCATCTCTTTTTGCAACCCTATGATGTACTTTCCCTTCCTTTGTATCATAGCTTGCATTTACAAGATAAATATCATCCATAGTGTACATGTTGAATCTGTCCTTGAAAGCGCTGCGCAACTGCTCCAATGCGTGAAGTGTGGATTGTGGCAAGGGCTCCTCTGAATAGACTCCTAGATCATACGTATCTGGATCGGTAAACGCCTTGACCCGTATCCCATATTGGAATGAATCGAGTACATTGCTGATCTTATCGCGTACAAGCAGCTCAAGGGTTGCGGTTTGGATGGGCAGATGCTTATTTTCTCTAAAAGGAAAAAGAGTTACCCGATAGGTCTTGCTCTCGGTGTCAAGTAGCTCATCAGCATTGTTCGCATGAAACAAATGCGGGTGTTTCATAACCTGGAAGTCAGCCCTGCCTTTGATGTTCGTCGTCCTAAATTCCATGTACTGATCTGGGCCTGTTTTCATGTCCTTATCAGCAAAATCAAGATTCCATCCATTGATTCGAACTTTACCCGCAGGCGTTTCAATAGTATCGCCGCTTTCATAGATTCTTGTAGAGCGGGCGCATCCGCCAAAGAACGATGCGGGAGCGAAGCTAAGCAAAGCTGCCAGTGAGGCAAATTCCCGACGGTTCATTCTTTGTTTCCCTAAGTCCATCAACCTATTTTTATGAATGCGCTTGATGCAATCCTGGCGTGCGGCAATAGATTATTGTACACGTTTGGAAATATGTCTTTTGAAAGGACTCTCTTTGCAAAATCAAGATGAATGCCTGGGTCGTTATTCTGATGCAAGTAATTGAATGCCAGCTCTATAAGATTTCGATCCCCTACGATTGTGTATGCGATTGGTCCCGATCCTCGATTACTGCTATCAGTGTGATGTGATCTGAGCAAAATGTTTAAGAAATACGCATCCTGCGCACTGCCATTTGGAATGAGATCGCTTGATCTTTTATCCACAATAGCTCGAACTGGTCTGTTAGTGGTGTAATTAATTGGCGTTTCGATAGTATTAGACAGGCCAAGCACTCCCTTGAATTTCCCCTTCAAGGAGACGTCAGTACGATGCTCATAGCGAGTCCCTACAATTTCTTGAGTGCCAACTACTTCGTTCGGAGTGTATTTTCCAAATGTGATGGGCATTTCTCTATCGGTCCACGCATTGTCGGGCCAAATGTTTGGTCCGCCAGCAGATAGAATCAAATTTTTAATTTGGACGAAAAAAGTTCGTTCTTGACTGAGAGGAGGACTTAGAAGATTATGGAGGCCCCTTACATACGATAGAAATCCGCGCTCTGCAAGTATCACATCGTTATAATCTAGCCTACCGCCGCCCCAAGCGTACACTTCGATTCCTGCTTGAGTATGGATTCTTTTTACAAAGTCATCGATGGTGATTGAGGTTTTAGCAGTCATAGTTTGTCATAGTAATAGTCAGTATGTAGATCTCTGTTCACTTTATCTTTTGTCCCATTTCCGCGAATGACTCTTTGGCGAAAATCTGCATTTTACCAATTACATCATGCAATTCAATGAATTCTGGATCAATAAGCGTATCTTTGGACAACCTAGTGGGATCCTTAGGTTTAGGAGAGGGTGACTTCTCTTTATGACTTGCCATATCAGCCACGAATATAGTATAGTTTGACCCGCAAAAGGGCAGAATGAAATTGTCGATATGATTCGCTCCGTATCGCACCACAACCCCCGAGTTGGTTTTGAGGGCATCAATAATCACTTCACGGGTAATCACCTCCCGCTTTCCCATGACCTTTTCCATTACCTCAGCTTCGGATAATGTTGCGCCTGGATTGTTTTTCAGATATAATCTGATTTCGCTCTCATATCTGGCTGCCGTCTGGGAAAATTCTTTTTCAAAAGCCGCTGCATTTTTTGGTCGGGAAGCTCCGGCAATAGAATCCATTTGTTTTATCAGAGATAGGGTTTCGTAAAATTGTAGAACCGCTGGCAGTTTAGTGTATGCTTTCATGGCTTCAGCAGCATCGTTATACGTTTGGATCTTCATGGATCCATAGAATTTGATATCGCGCCCTTTTACAACGTCAGCAAGAGATTTTGACTTAACGATTTCTGCCCCATACGTGAGTCCATTTGGCAGCCAGGGCAAGCTTTCAAATATCACTCCTTGGATTTTTCCTGCTCTTGCCAAGTCCTCTATCGTTTTTTCGGTCTTCATCCTGAATACCGGCTCATGGGTGTCTGGAATGAGGTATAACGACTTATTTAGATCTCCATCTTTTACTTTTATGAACTTTGTCGCACCAATCCTGCTGGTTGCATAAGGCCAATTCTTATCCGACAAACAAGTGGCTTGTTGAGCCAGTGCATGGGAGGGGCCTATCGCTAGGTATGCAAAAAAGGCGGCGTATTTTGCGAGTGTCATGCTGAATAGTTCTCAGAAACAGAGTATATAAATCTTTCTATATTTACTACTATAAAGTAACTAATAAGATAACATTTATAAATAAAGAAACGATTTCAACCTAATATGAACCTCACAAACATAGTTGCCAATATAGGGAATCATCCCAGCGTATCGGGTTATCGGCCCTTCAATGCGATCGCAAATGCCTCTAGTGCCGTAT
>CAZFPU010000076.1:0-9285 GCA_964521145.1 uncultured Methanosarcinales archaeon
CATGCCCTAAACTATGGGTGAAATATTTTGCCTTATTTCCAAGCAAAGAAGCACACGAATCATAGAGGCTTTTGCATGAAGCCCCTGGCTTTGCCTGCGTTACCAATCTCTCCTGTATTTTTTTCATGAATAAATACTCTTCTTTTTCCTTTGCTGTCAACTTTCCGATGGCGATAGTGCGTGTCATATCGGTGCAATAATTTTGAAAGCGGATACCAAAATCAATGACGCATAATCCTCTGTTGAGTGTATTTGCAGACGCAAAATAATGGGGCATGCTTGCATTTTTTCCTGACGCCACAATTGGCGGAAAAGAGACTTGACATCCTTGCTTTCTTGATTCGTAGACCAAATAGGCAGCAACATCATTTTCTGATTTGAAATCCTTAAAAGATCGCAGGGTTTTTTCATAAACGTGGTTTGCAATGCCAAATGCTTTCTTTAAGGTGACAGTCTCTTGATCTGTTTTTATCGATCGCAGTTTCTCGAAATCCTCGCTGATATCAATGATTTTTATCTTCTTGAAATATTTACGAAGGGCTTTGAAGGCTGCGTACGAAAATGAGGAGAAACAAATGCCCAGTGTCTTTATTTTGATGTTCTCTTTTCTGAGTATCTCGCTGATCTCTTCAAAGAGTTTTTTCTTATCCATCACGAAAACTGATCGTATAGTGCCTCTTTTGGCGCGCTCAAATTCCATGTTGGGGACGATAAGAAACGGGCCCTTTTGTCTGGGTATTACCAGGGCTCCCATGCCCGTGTAGCGTGAGAAATAGGCGATATCATAATTCTCGGCACTTGAATTGAAGTTTATGAAAAGGGCTGCATCGATTTTTCTCTCTCGCAGAACATTTTGTAATTTAGATGAGGGCATGCAATAAAAACAATTAAAAACGCATTTAAAGCTTTTCATTTGATAAGGTTATTCAAAATGCTAAAAATTTTAATCCGCTAACCTTATAATGACCAATATCTTACCCAAAAACAATGCAAAAATATAAACTTAAGAATGGAATGACTCTTTTATTCCAAAAAAGGCAGGGTAATAGCGTCGCTGTTGAGGTCATGGTAAAGGTTGGTTCGAATTCAGAGACAACAAATGAGCGCGGCCTATCCCACTTTCTTGAGCATATGCTTTTTGAAGGAACAAAAACGCGAAAGACAAGCCGAGAGATTGCGAATGCCATCGAGAAATTTGGCGGGGAATTCAATGCATACACGACAGGTGATCGCACTGCTTACTATGTCAAGATAATCAACAAACGATTCAAGGAAGCGGTCGAGATCCTAGCAGATATGGTGCAAAATCCGCTTTTCGATGAAGCTATCATCAAAAAAGAGAAAAGTGTGATTCTTAAAGAAATCAATATGGTGACTGATGATGCGCGTCATCACCTATGGGTACTATTTCTAGGCACTGTTTTTGATGAGCATCCTGCAAAATATCCAACGTATGGAGACAAGGATGCGATAAATGCCTTTAGCCGCAAGATGATCTTTGATTATTATCAGAAATATTACGTTCCATCAAATATCATAATTTCGGTGGTGGGTAGTGCGAAAAATGTGACAAAGACCATGGAGTCGTATTTTGGCAAACTCAAACCAAAAAAAGTAGTTTTGCGAAAGAAAACGACCGAGCCTTTGCTAATAATCAAGAAAAACCTTTTCGAGGAGCGAAAGAGCAACAATTCATACATCGCACTAGGCTATAGGACCATTCCTCGGTTGCATGAGGATAGTTTTGTATTGGATGTCATAGCAGCGATCTTAGGGAGGGGACAATCAGGTTGGCTTTTTGAGGAAATTCGAAACAAGCATGGATTGGCATATCAGATAAATGCATATGCAGAGCATGATACCGACTATGGCTATTTTGCGATAACCTCTAATCTGGAAAAACAAAACATCGAAAAGGCAAAATCATTGATAATAGAGCAGTTTCGAAAACTTGAAGTGGTATCTGAGATCGAAGTGCGGGAGGCAAAGCAGTATGTGGAGGGCAATTTCGCCTTGACACTTGAAGATAACTATCATGCTGCCGATAGCCTTTCTTACTGGGAGACTATGGGTGATGCGCTTCTTGCGAAGGATTACTTCAAGAAAATCGCCAAAGTATCGAAAGGGGATGTGCAGCGGGCTGCAAAGAAATATCTTACCAACAATTATGCGTTCGTGACGATTGGGAAAGAATGATGTATTAACGTGTGACTTCAAATGTTCCTATCTCTTCCCTAAGTTTACTAAGTTTAGAGTCATTGAGTATTTTTTCTCTTATTGGTTTAATCATCTGCTCAATATACTTTGCAGCTGTTTCTTTTACATCCATTGGGTGTATTTGTTTTCCCTTAAATTTCTCTTCTAATTCCTGGTAATTTTTTAATTCTATATTACCACCAAATTTTTCAGGTCGCTCTATGATCACATTGTCGACTTTTTCAAAAATGATATAGCGGAAATATTCTAACACTGGGTTTTCTTCAATTCGGCCTTCAGGGCACCATGCTTTTTTCATTTTTCGTCTTATGTCTTCTTCTGAATCAGTCATGAAGATTGCGGTATCTGGTTTTGATTTCGACATTTTTACGCTAGCGGTTAATTGTAGTTTTCCTGCGGACATCAAAAGCTTCATGCTGTCCACATTTGTTCTATCTATACTTAAGCACTTAATAGCAATTCCTGTTTTTGTTGTTGTACTTTTACCTTCACATACTGGGATTTCTTCTAAGAAATTTCCTGTTTTGTCTTTAATAGCAACAATGGCGATAGTTTCATCCTCATAGACAACTCCTTGTATAAGTTTTAAAGCAATATCGAAATCCACTCCTCCGATTTTTTTCCTTCTACTACGTGGATTATCAACACTACTTAATTCTATAATAAAATTGTCCAAAACCATTTCTTCTTGTCCTATATCCAGCATAATTGTTTGATCTTTTGCTTGTTCTGGTTGTCCAAGTCCCATTAGCATGTGATGACTCACAATGACAGGTTTCCAAAAACCCATCTCTGGACCAAGTTCTCTGGCAAGTATATTACACTTTCTTTGATCCATACCCAATTGCGTTACATCTGCTTTGAGATGAAAAATATCAGCTACCTGCATACAAGGATAGATAATCTGAGACGCCTGCATCACTTCTGATTCTGATCTACCCATTATTTGTCCAGTGCGGATTATTCGTTTTAATGTGGATTTTCTAGCAATTTGCAATACTGTTTTCCAGTAGTCCCTGTTATTCAACAAATCAGAAGCCCAGACAAATTCCACATTTTTTAGATCCATCCCGCAGGCTTTCCAAACTTCAATGAAATAATGGCCCACTTTCTGGATTTTCTCCAAATCACCGCCCATTTTATTGTTAGCCCATGCGTGCCAATCAGCAACAAGCATCTTGAAAGTTGCCCCAGCTTTAATCATCTTATTGACATTAATAGCTCGCATAAGTCCTTGCGCTATATGGATGTCGAATCCCGAAGGCTCGAAGCCATCATACGCGATGAAGTGATCTTTGCGCTTAAGAAGTTCAACTAATTCTTCTTCAGTTACGATCTCCTTTCCTACTTGCTTGATTAATTCAAGACGCTCATTAATGTCCATAGGCATAACAAACAATATTCTGTTTTTAAACCTTAGCCACTAGACATTCCCACACAAGCTTTATTAACGAGAAACATCCTTCAAAAAACATGATGCTTTCAGTCACCACCCTAAGCCTCTATCTCTACTGTCCAAGAAAGCTCTTTTTGGAAAAAGTCCTAAAACTTGTTGAGCCGCCAAAACAAAGCCTGGTTTTAGGCTCGATACGGCATGATATCTTTGATTCTATCAATAAATCTGAGCAACCATTAGTAAGTTCAATCAAAGAATACCTCGCTCTAGAAAAAATACATGAAAACTACAAGAAGAAATACAGCAATATAGCAAAAGAAGAGATCCTAAAGAAAACCTCCGAATTAAGGGAATTCGAATTAAAACCAACAGACGTCTTCAAGCAGATATGGCCAGGCATCATGAATGAAGCGCAAATACGAGCCCACAATACCTTCTCTTTCATGGATAGGAATCAGGTGTTTGGAGAGCAGCTATGGCAACTTATAACTCCAAAGATCCTCTCAGAGCTTTCTATCTCTTCCCCTGCTTTAGGCCTCAAGGGTATTGTCGATAGGATAGAGGTGCATGGAGATCTTTATATCCCTGTTGAGCTAAAAACAGGCTCTCTGCCCCGAACTGGCATGTGGCCTGGCCATCGCATCCAGATTGCGGCATATATGCTGCTCTTGCAGGAAACTTTGAGTAAAACCATACAAGAAGGGTTTGTGCATTATCTGGATCACAAGGAAAAAAGAAGGTTGGTCATGAATCCATTCATTAAAGATGAGCTTACGAAACTAGTAGCAGAAGTGCGTTCTGTCATGGAATCCCCCGTCATGCCAGACTACTGCGAAAACAAATCAAAATGTACTCATTGCGGTCTGAAAGGACAGTGCTATAATCAGCATGAAATGCAGCAATTGCTTGAGAAGTACGCTACGGGGGAATTAGATATTAGTTCTTAGATTATTATTCACCAGCCCTGAGCATAAGTCTAGAGATGTTAAGCGGGTCAGTACCATCTTTTCGCCTATCACTGTTTGCAAATAAGGTGTGGCGTGCCCGTAGGGCGCAACCCCCGCAACACACTCGCTTCTAATTTCGCAAGGCTCGACCTGATGATGGTACCGACCCTTATTTTGAATTCCTAGATTTGGCCTAACCCCTCTTTTTGAGCACCCTCTTAGGGTTTCAAAACATTTAAATATAACTTATCCTCTGTCTAACCATACTTTTACTATTGAGGAGTGTTACTATGGCAGAGGATGAAAAGAAATTTTCCAAGAAACTGATTGGAAAGACTGTTGTTAGCAAATCCGGCAAGAGATTCGGAGAAGTAGGCGACTTGGTCTTTGAGACAAGATCAGGCGAATTGATTCACATTGTACTGCATAATCCAACAGTCTACACTGCCAAGATGGAACTTGAGAAAGACAAGCAAGGGCATATCCTGATACCTTTTAGCGCGGTGATTGCCATTGGCGATTTCATGGTTGTTGCTGAAGAAGATATTATTTAGGATTGGGCCCTTTTTTATTCTTGCATACTTTTTTTCTTTTGGTACAAATCAAAGGTTTGTCTTAGAGCAGCCTTGTTGCTGGCTCCAATCATTTCATTTGATTGAATATACTCCATTACTGTTTGTCCTTCGGATTTAAGGTTAGGATCAGCACCATATTCAAGCAGCAGCTCAACAATTTCAAAACATCCATTATATGAAGCACGGTGAAGGGCTGTTAAGCCATCTTCTTCACGCGTCTGCATTTCTCCAGTAACACCCTGGCGTGCGTTTGGATTTGCACCTCTATCCAAGAGCATTTTAATAATTTCTTTCCTATTTTTTTGTAATTCCATTATCCCCTGGTTTTCTATCTCACGACAAGGGCCAATTGCCCGTATCAAAGGTACCGAACCGCTTCCTACTTTATACTCAAACGATAAGATGTTAGGATCAACCCCTTTATCCAAAAACATTTTTACAATGTCCAGATGACCCCCGGAGGAGGCTAAATGTATTGCACCCGATTTTCCAATCTGATTGGCTCCCCGTTCGACTAATAATTGCGCTGTATCGAATGCTCCACTTATAGATGCCCATTCGAGAGGAGTACTGCCCACCATAAACATCGAAATCTTTACGAATGGTTCGGCCTCGCTTTCAATGTCAAAACCAAGAAACAAAAGCAATTTTACACGATTAACATCATTTTTGGCAGCAGCCGAATGTAATGGATGATTCAGAAGCATAACCAATAAACTGATCGCAATTATACCCCCAATCATACTTCCCAAAATAATCTTTGTTTTCTTGGACAACATCCACAGGCCACTTTTATTTAAGTATATAAACATTGCTTACGGGTATCTTTACTCTCACCATAATACTCGCTCTTAACAAAAGGAAGAATCAAAACCTAAATCTAAACCCCATAATTATTTAAATTATCAGAGGTTCTTTTTTTCCTATGGAAAGCACGATCTGGACTGAGAAATACAGGCCAAAAGATTTCTCGCAAATCCAAGGACAGGAAGAGATTGTTCGCAGGATAAAGGCATTTGTTGAGAAAAAGAACATGCCCCATCTTTTATTTGCGGGTCCTGCAGGCGTTGGGAAATCAACATTGGCTTTAATTATCGCACGGCAATTATTCAAGGATTCATGGAACCAGAATTTTCTGGAATTGAATGCATCAGATGAGCGCGGCATCGATGTTGTTCGAAATAAAGTAAAGGATTTTGCGAGAACACGGGCAATTGGAGATGTCCCTTTCAAGATAATTTTCTTAGACGAGTGCGATGCATTAACCAGGGAAGCGCAGCAATCACTCAGAAGAACCATGGAGAATTACACATCAACATGCCGTTTCATCCTCAGCTGCAACTATTCCTCAAAGATAATCGACCCTATTCAGAGTAGGTGCGCGATGTTTCGCTTCAAGCCATTAGAAAAAGAACAGTTATTCTCAATTATTGATACTATTGCAAAGAATGAACATCTTAAGATAGATTCGAAAGCAAAAGAAGCACTGTATGTGATCTCAGAAGGAGATGCACGAAAGACAGAGAACATTTTGCAAAGCGCTGCAGCCGTTGAAACACACATAACTGAGGATGTAATCTATTCCATGGCTTCAGTTGCAAAACCAAAAGAAGTAAAGGAAGCGCTTGAGCTTGCCATTCAAAATAAATTTGTTGAAGCCAGATCAAAACTGCTTAATGTGATGCTTGCCTATGGTCTTTCAGGCACTGATGTGATAAAGCAAATCCAGAAAGAGATCCTTGAACTAAGCCTTCCTAACGAAAAGAAAATGATCCTCATGGACAAGTGCGGAGAGATAGAATTTAGGATGACTGAAGGGTCCGATGAGTTCTTACAATTGGAAGCTTTGCTGAGCCAGTTTACACTGCATGGGGCGCATTAAGAGAATAATACCTTTAGCTATTTATCGTATTCCTGCACAGCTTTGAATTGTTATTGCTTCTCTTCCCCCTACCAATCTTGAGGATACACTCTCATATCGATTGTAATATCATTTTGTACCGGCCGGTTTCCCGCTTCAACAACACACTCTTGATTCGTGCATGACATTAGCGAAAAATTTGAAGGCAACTTTGGATACACGATGTAACGGCCCTGAGGCACGGCTATTTTGTAGTTTCCTTTGATGTCAGACGTTGCATGAGCAACAGGCTTAATTCCACCATCAAGAACAGTGAAAGAAATACTCTTCGAGACTATGCCAGACCCATTTCGTAGCTGCGTAACATATGTTCCTGGAAGCGCATACGTATGTGATAGCTCACATCCATAATATTCCGCCATACCGTATTGACTTGGATAGTATGTATCGCATGATGCTTGTCCTCCATCCCCAAACGATAAAACACCTTGCCGAACATTCATTGCATATATTGTGATAGTATAAGGCGCTGCAAAAAATGGCTCACCTATATCCGCTCCGAATAACCCAAGAGTATTCAAATGTCCTTGGCCATTGTGATCGCGCTCTTCCGATCGGTAATCCTGCCATCGGAAATAAGGATAGACATAAACCTCTCGTACGACAGATTCGATTGTGCCGTTGCATGGAAATTGAGTGCATGTACCGTTTATCTCCGTAACTACTCCATAAATATATGTGTTCGATGTCTGCTGCGACTGATTTGAGGGCACCTCTTTCTTGATAGGTTCCTTTGGTGCTTCTTCAGGCCCATCTGCAACATCTTGCTGGACACAACCGCCAATCAAAAAAAGAGTAGCGAAGATGAATACCACAAAACAACTTTTGTTCATATCGATATCACACTCTACGCGCTTAAAATATTTGCTCACGTTTGAACCAAAAAAGAAAAAATGGAGGATTAGTAGTTGCTATCGATGAGATGCTTGACCAATACTTCTCTTGATACGTCATCTCGATAGTTGAAATCAACGGCTATATCGACATTCTTGGTGAAATCGTTCCTATTGCCTTCAAGCTCTTGGGTGCAGGTAACTGTTCTCTTACCACTGACCAGATTTACAAAGCCAACAGTCGATCCTTCAAAGCCAACGCATCTTAGATTTGGAAGGCCGGTATCTACCGTTACTTTGACCCTATCCATCTTTTCTCTGCGCTCTCTGGTATCTTTAGGACAATGCGCTGGAGGCGTTGTCGCGTCACCTTCCATGAATACATCTCCTTTCCCGCTATGGGTAATATCAAAACTAAAGCTGATCCGATCCTTGCCCGTTACTGTTTGCCGAAAACCGCTCACTTGAATGGGACTTCCTGAACTATGGGTTGTCTTTGCTTCGCTTGGGTTGCAAACTCCCTTCTTGTTTGAATTGATAAGATCGCGAAGAACACAGATCTGTGATAAGGCCATTGTTTGGTATTTGTAGCAGACATCTGCCCTGAAAATGAATACGGTGTTGCCTGTTACGCTTTTGTGGAAATTGAATGAATCCCCGGTATCGGGAAACACAACTTCAGTGAGCACTGGCTCTCGTATGTTTCCTTCGGAATCTCGCTGTCTTGGAACGAGATCATCAGTTGGTATCCTATCTTGCAGATCGGCTGGATTTGCCCCAAAATCTTCTGGAAGGATTCCAATAAGATTTACCCTGACATTGTCTCTTCGCAATTCGTATTCGCCTTCATTTTTCATGGTGACGATTGCCTGGAAAGGGAATACTCCTTGGTCGGTCACTTCCAAAGGCGGCTCTCCTTCTATGAACTCAAGCGTTAGTCCTTTGGTTCCTCCTAAGAATGGCGTCTTTGATGCAGTGCCTGTAGTGCTGGCAGCGCCTTGGCAGCCCGCAAGAATAATCATAGCGAAAACAAGAATGGCAGGAATGTAATATTTCATCTAGTCACCTTTTTTTGGTTTTCTTGGGATTGTGCGTATATAAAGCTTTCTATCGGCTTAGAAATAAGCCGGCACTTTCGGCAACCTCGCTCGCGCTCGGTCACCTGACCAAATCCTGCCTTGATTCAGAGTGATAATTAGCCGGTCTCCATCGATTTTTAATAGTAATCGTTGATTCCTTGCACTGAAATCTAGAAACAAAGAATAAAAAATCAAATAAATAAAAGAAATGGGCTCTAATGCGCCTTTTCAGTCGATTCTTCCTCATCTGAGGAGCTTGGCAGGGCGCTCTTGCTTATTATCATGATGTCTCCCATGCTCTTCACTAATTGGTGTGG
>CAZFPU010000077.1:0-9281 GCA_964521145.1 uncultured Methanosarcinales archaeon
CGGGCAATTGCCCACAATATTTTTGTGGCGTTCATTGACTTTTTGAACGCTGCCTTATTAAAAGCAAAATTATTTATATTGGTATACAAGAAATTAATCTAAAGATTCTCGAAAAGAGGTGTATTCGATGAAAATTATTACTGTTGCAATTGCATGTTTACTGGTTTTACTTGTAGCTGGCTGCGCTCAAAAAGAAGTGGTGCAAGAACCAACTCAAAAACCAGCAGCTAACCCAGACCTTGAAAAACCAACCACCTCAGCGGGAGCTACCGGTGATGCTGTTGTTGATGGTGTTGGCGACGATCTTGCTGCCGTTTCCAATGAAGAGAAGGAGCTCGATGATAGCGATCTTGATGATATGGATAAGACGCTTGAAGATATAGAAAATAGCTGATTTTTTCTAATTTCTTTTTAGTTTTTATTTGATCAATCATGCAGGTTTTGCGTGAAATATCCCGATGCCTCAAACCATTTTCTATAAACTAAATGCATAACAAAATAGATAAATGATATAGGTATACTGGTCCTATGATCTTAATTGATGGCTCGCATGGTGAGGGGGGCGGTTCTATTGCAAGAATTGCGCTCGCACTCTCCACGCTCACTCAAAAAAGCTTTGAGATAACCGACATCCGAAAAAACAGGCCAGAGCCAGGACTCAAGAGCCAGCATCTGTTCTGCATAAAGGCGTTAGAAGAATTATGCAATGCAAAAACAGAAGGAGCATCGTTAGGATCTACTTATCTTAAGTATCTTCCTGGAAAAATAGCGGCAAAACCAATCTCTATAGATATCCAGACGGCAGGATCAATTCCTTTATTTGCTCAGGCTGTCCTCGTGCCCTCTTTATTTGCCGATGGGATTGTTGAATTCAAGATTACTGGCGGTACCGAAGGAAAATGGGCAGCTCCCATTGATTATTTCAGGGAAGTGTTTTTACCTCATATTCAGAAATTCGCAAAGATAGAATGCAAAACACTCAAGCGTGGCTATTATCCAAAAGGCCAAGGGCTAGTGGAGCTTGAAGTGATACCCTTTCTTGAGGTATACGATTATGAAACGTTCGATGAATTTTTAAAAAAAATAGCTGAGGAGATCAAACCGATTGTCCTTGTGGACAGAGGCGAATTGGTTCAGATCAAGGGGGTATCGCACGCATCCAGGGACCTTGAGCATGCACAGGTTGCGGAGCGCCAGGCAAAGTCAGCCGAAGTGACCTTGCAAAAGATCAATTGCCCTATTCGAATTTCCATAGAATATCATGAAACGCCTTCAACGGGATCGGGAATAACCTTATGGGCAATCTTTGCAAAAAACAATGAGATCAATTCAAATAATCCGATTCGTCTGGGAGCTGACGCTTTAGGGGAGAGGGGAAAGCGAGCAGAGGATGTTGGCATTGAAGCCGCGCATCAGATGCTCAAAGAATTGCATAGCACTGCTTGTGTCGATAGGCACCTGCAGGATCAGCTGCTGCCTTATATGGCCCTGGCTCCTGGAAGCAAAATTTTAGTCTCAGAAATAACCAACCACACGCACTCCAATATCTCTGCGATCGAACAATTCTTAGGGAAGAGATTCAAGATAGAAAACAATTGTATCGAGAGCATGTAGTATCTTGAGCACTAGGAAACCCTTTCATTCTTATTTTTAAACATCGGAATTCCACCATTTCTATGAACGCTGGTTTACCGTGAGTAAACATTGGGTGGTTGTCATTTCGTTAAATGGGTGTGTTTCCAATGGAATAAGCAAACCCTCCCTGTAATTCAAGAAGTAATCAACATGGCCCTTTGAATTAATAATTTCGTTTGTAATTCTTTCCGATCGAATAAAAGCTCAAAACAGACCTAAACTATTGCTTTCCAGATAATTTCTCATATAATTGCTGCAGGTGCCAATATAATTCCAGCTTTTGCTCTTTTGAAAGATCGCTTGGCAGCAAATTCGTGTAGGATAATACTATATCCCGATATTGCTTTTGAGCATGCGCTGTTTTCTTCTCTTCAAGATATTTATGTGTTTTTGCTATACTCTGCATGAGTGCATGCTTTGCCAAGGCCAGTTTTTTAGGTCCCATTTTTTCTGGTGGGATTTGTCTGATTTTCTCAATTGTTTTTGTTGTCGCTTCATCAGTTTGCATTCGCTTTTCGTTTGATTTCTTTTTTTCCTTTCTGGAAATTTTCTCAATGGTATTCTTATTTAGTGCTTCAATCTTTGGTCTTTCCAAGCCTTGCATTTTCTCATATAATTGATCAAGTTCCCAATAGAGTTCTATCTTCTTATTTTTGGAAAGATCACTATGGATCACATCAATGTAGTTTGGCAGCAATGAAAGATACGCGTGATGCGCTTTCTTGATATGCTGCCTTGAGATGTCTTTGTGCATTCTTGCCACCGCTTGCATGAGCGAGTGGTATGTTTCATCAATGGCTGATCGTCCTTCTGGGACTTCCTGCTCTGCGCTGTTTTTGATTTCCTCCTGCTCTATTTCATCGATGGCTAGAAGCCCCCTTTCAATGACTGAACTCGTATTTGGAATATGTGGTTCGCTCCTTGCCTTTTCCTTGCGATCTATTCTTGCCTGTTGTTTCTGTATTTTTTTGTCAATTTGCTTAGTTTTTTCATCGATAGTATGCTTGAACGATCGCACCGATTTTACAATGTCTGAACCTTGCGTTGACAATTTTTGTGAATGCTCCAAGGAATCCAGTTTGTTGTATAGTTGGTCCAATTCCCAATACAATTCCATTTTTTTATTACTTGGAATGTCGCTTTGCAGAAGATCAACATAATCAGGTAATAGTGCGACATACTTTTTATGGGCTTTCTTGATGTTTTCTTCTGATATGTTTTTGTGTATCTGCGCAATTCCCTGCATCAGCTGATGATAGGCTTGATCGAAATGATTGATATCTTCTGGGAGTTCGAAACTGCTTACTGTTGGCTCATCTTGCTTTTGCATTACCGATGCTGGTATACTCAGAGGCGCCTGCAGTGATTCGTACAAATGCGTTAATTTAGAGTAGAGCTCTTCTTTCTTCGAAGGATCAAGATCAGACCCAAGCAGCGTGGAATACGAATGTACCAATGCAGAATAGTGTTCTTTTGATTGGTCTTTGTTTGCGTTCAAAGATTGTCCCTGTATTGTATCCAAAGATTGCAGCAACTCTTCATACTTTTCCTGGGCTTTTGAGGGATGTATCTGTTCTTTGCCAGTTAGCTTTCCATGAAGGCCCTGCATCTCCCAATATAACTCTATTTTCTCTTTGTTGGAAAGCGTCGAATGCAACGCATCGGTGTATAGCCCAAGCAGTTCCTTGTAGTTCTGCCCTGCCCTTGCCGTCTGCATATCTTCGATATTTTTTTCTACCTGCGCAACTCCTCTAAAGACCTTGTGGCGAAGGTGCATAGCCTCCTCTTGCGGGCTTATCAGGGCGTAGCGATACGCGCCATAGATCCCAAGGACAAGTAGTGAGAGCACCAAGACTGCGAGCAGATAGCCATTCTTGGCAAATGAAAGAAGTGCAATGATGAAATTAGGCTTTTGATTCGTATCTGGTTTCTTCTCTTGCCCCTCTTTTTCCTCGCCTACCACAAGCCCTGTTCCTTCCATGATGGGCTGCTTTGTTTTCGGATATGAGATCCCAAATATGCCTTGCGCGTTTGCTATCGATTCAAAATAATAAAATAATTCATCCTCAAAGACCTTCTGCGTTGGCAATTTCTGCCATGAGCCTTCAAATGAATACAAAGCGACGTTGTCAGGATAATAGCCCTCTTCTTTTGGAAGCCTAAATGATATGAGCATCTTTGCTATGCTGCTCTCATCGATCGAATAGATCCTAAAATACTGGTAGGCATCAGTAAGGGGCAAGGGAGTGCCTTCTAGAACGGATACATCAAGTTTCACATTCGTCACAGGATCCTTTACAAAAAGCAGTACTCTGGTTACCAGGAGGTTCTCTAAGGGAGAGGGCAGTGAAGGCTCTTGCGTCCTATTGGTCCAATTTATGATAAATCCTCCTCCGCCTCCTCGTGGGCCGTTTCCAGAACCACCGCTTCCAGGCGGACTAGGACATGAGCTTGCGCATACATTGCTGCAGCATAGATCGCTATAGCATTCGCTGTCTATCTGGCAGGATTCTCCGTTGAGAAACGGGGCAGTTATAAGAAATCCAAGGACTATATGGTAGCTTGATGAGTTTATTGTGCCCGTCAAATCGCCTGTTGCAAGAAACGCCTCGTATGAAAGGCTTGTGATGTCATTGTTCACTCCTTGCGTTATGGTGAAGTCAAATTGTGTGTTTGAACCATTGGTAGTGAAGGCGTGCACAATACCAACTGATACAACAATTGACACTAGATAACAAAGAATGAATGACCAAAAGGAGCTTATTTTTTTCATTTTGTTTTTTTGAAATCTCTTTGATTGAAGATAAAATCGAGGGTTCAGCCTAATTGGATGATGACACTGCCATCGGCGCTTGCAATGCTCAGATTTTTATTGACGCTCGCGTGCGATGTGTTGATGGTTGGTATGGTAGCGCTTGGGTCGAAATTGATGTTGTTGGTACCATCGCTTACTGACAAGCGCTTTGTAGGGGTTGCTGTTCCAATGCCCACCTCGTCGTTAAGCAACGCCAATCCCGTTGCAGAGCCGGTGATATAGCCGATCGAGCCTCCTGGGTAATAATTCGTGCTATTCCATTGATGACTAATGCCGCCTGTTGAATCGGTAAGTTCTAGCCAAGCGTTATCCTGTCTTGTCCTTAGTTGAATATTCCAGCCGCTCGCTGTATGCATACGGATACCAGCTATATGACCGGTGGCTGCGTTTGGATTGTAAATCGCCAATTGTGGCGTAGTATTTTGGATTCCCATGATTTGCACGCTTTGGTTTGTACCATTTACGAACAATACATTCGATAGATTGACTGCATTGCCCGCAACCGGATTGCCTACCTGCAGCAAATACTGGGGCAGCGAAGTCCCGATCCCAACGCTCTTGCTCTGATCTCTTGGGAAAATTGCAGTTGCACTTTGATTCCAAGGACTATTGCTTTCGTTAGTTCCCAGAAGAGCAGTCGCATTTGCAATCTTGAAAGCAGGGCCTTCTAGCTGATAGGCGCTTAAATTGCCCGTTTTAATCAAGGATCCATTTATGGAAGAACCGCCCAAAAATTCTGTTATGTTGCTATAATGCTGCGCGGTCGCTCCAGAATCATCAGCACCATCACATAGGTCAGCATTTCCGGTCAAAGCAATGCAGAGCGCTTGCGATATGTTCAGATCTACTTTTACTTTCCCATTCATCACGCTAATATTCACATAGGAACTATTGGTGAAATTATTTGAATTGAAATCATCGGAACTGGAAGTATCGTAGCCGCTAAGATTTCCTATCTTGATCAATGAAGCATTGACGTCTGCACCGCCAAGATAGTCGGTGATATTTGCTGCAATATTCGAAGTTGCGACAATATCGTTGCTAAATCTCCCCAGCCTGAATGTGGAGACATTATTTATCGTCAACACGGTTGCGTTCCATCCAGACCCAAAATAAGCAGTTATGTTGTTGGTATGATCTGAAGTAAGACTGCCTCCAGAGGCGCCGGCATCGGCGCCGCAGCGCAGCATCCCATTCGCATCGGTATCTATGCTATCGCAACCAATTAAATTCGCAAAGGTAATATTGCTTGAAACATTCAAAGTTCCAGAAATATTCACATTTCCTATGACCACCAGTGTTTCCTGCGGGTTATTGGTCCCAATCCCTACCTTGCTACTCACATTTGACAAGATAACCAGATTATTGCTTAAGTTCCACGCAGTAGAATTCGTTGTTCCCGATGAAGGATAGGCGCATGTAAGTGAATCTCCGATAGTAGTTATGAATTGCCCTACCGGACATGCAGATGGATAATTGGTCAGATTGGTCCAGCCCAGGGGAAGATCCAAGACAGAAATGACTGCCGCGCTTATCCTGTTTGCATCAACTGTCCCTGAGAAATTGGCATTTCTCCATCGAAATGAGCTATTGCCTATATCGAAAAGCGAATCGACGTTTGGAACGATAGACCCATTCACATTCAGGTTCGTAATATTGAGAATGGTGATATTTCCTGAAAAGATTACATCTCCTTGGGTTACAATAGTTCCGTCATTTTGGATAGTAAGTCCTCCGGCTGAAAAACCACCTCCAACCTCTAGCTGCGAGGACACTCTGATGTTTCTTGAAAAGAGCGTTCCATTGGCATAGATATTGCCAACGGCGGTCAAGTTGATAGCGTTCCCTATCAATGCATCTTGTGAAGTGTTAAGTCCTTTTGACGTATTTGACGCAAAGCTATAGGGAGCCGATGTCAGATTAACTCTGGGGCTCATTTCAGGATCGCCATTGACTAAAACGCCCAGATAATACTGCTTATCAAAAGGAAGATTGACGCCTTGCAAGGCAAGATCGAAAATGCCGCGCGCATCCGCGAGCGCGGTCGCATTCTTTTCATAGAGCATAGTGCCATTGGTAAAATTATCATAGAAACGTATGGTGAAATTATTTTGTCCAGTGATCAATGTCCCTGAAGATGAAGTTAGCTTTCCTTGGATATTGATGCTATTTGGCGTTGCAAAAGCTAGTGGAACTAGAACAAGTACGATCATACTAATAAGGAACCAGTGGAGGAGCCTGGATCTATTCATCATCGATTTCCACCCCGAGCTCCTTCACAAATTGCAGGATTTTCTTTGCTTCGCGGATTTTTTTGTGCGCGTTGTTTTCGAAAGCAGAAACAGCAGGTTGCGATATCTTGAGGCGGGATGCTATCTCGTTTTGCTTAAGGCCCTTTTTCCTCAGTTCAAGAATTATTTTTTCTTTCTTTGTTAACATATAAGTAAAATAGCTTATCTAAACAATATAAGTAATTTTCATTATTTATATACTTTTCGTATTGGTTATAGTTATAATAATTTATATAAGTAATTTTATTTATATTTGTTTCTTCTGGCATGAATCAAATTTGAAAATCACAAAAAACCCCAACAATAACCTTTATAAATGAAGCCCTGTTCCAATACAACTATGTCAAAAACAAGATTGGTCTGTACGTCGTGTGGAAAGAACGTCGCAAATGACATGGGTTCAACCAAATTCAACTGCCCAAAGTGCGGCAAAATGGAGCTAGTTCGATGCAAGCACTGCCGAGAGATCGTAGCAAAATACGTATGCCCTGGCTGCAACTTCGAAGGTCCCAACTAAGATGGCTTCTGTTGTAATCACTATGAAGATCATGCCCGAAGATCCTTCTACTGATCTTGCCAAGATAGAACATGAGGCAAAAGCTAGGATCCATAAGCATACTGGCTCATCAGAGTGTAAGGTTGTGATAGAGCCAATCGCCTTTGGGATAAAGGCAATCAAGATCACCTTTATTGTTGATGAGGACAAGGGAAGCCCCGACGAATTAGAAGCAGATATCGGGAAGATTTCTCATGTAAATTCTGTTGAGACCATTGATGTCAGAAGAGCTTTAGGGTAATTTTCTGACTATTTTATTCTTCAACGCTTTTTGTTTCAGAGATGTTTCATTATTCTATGATTTATTCTCATCCTTGTTTCTATATCTTAACACAATGAACAATTTTATTTAAAACATTGGAATTCCACCATTTCTATGAATGGTGGTTTACCATGAGTAAACATAGTGTGGAATTCCGAGTGTGCTCAAAAACCACTCGCAGTGAAATTAGCGTATCATGCCGCGGCGTTTCACCGGTGGTTTTTGACATAAAAGATGGAGAAATCTATCACTTTGCTAGTTGCATGATTATTTTGATGGGCGCGTTGGTCCTGATAGCGGTGCCTGAAAAATGAGTGGGAGCGGCCAAAAATCCTTTTTTCTTAAGCTGTTTAATCAAAACATCCTTTCTCACAATATGCGCTGCTTTTGTCTCATGGGTCTCAAAAAAACCAACAGCAGGAATGCCTGATTCATCCTTAATAATAGAGAGAAATGAAAGCAGGTCCCTTGTTGAGTCGACATTCTCTATGTTCTTTCCAATCTTTTTTTCTTTTTTTATTTCCTTGGTGCTGTTTTTAGTGTATTGTTGCTGTGCTTCATGATGCATTTTCTTAGTCAACGCTTCATCAAAGAGTGGTCCGAGCCACAATGGACCAGCCTGTGCAAAAAATCCATACTGCTTTACCAGTTTGTCGCACTCTTTTTTACCTTTCACGCACCTAAAAAAGACCCTGAAATAATGGTCCTTGAAATAAGAGAAGATAGGGATAAGAGCTTTTTCGTACTGCATGCCAATGAGCTGCACTTTTCGAATGAGGATGCGAAGACCAAGCTCATGCATCAAATTGCCATGCTTGGGTGTAGCCCAATACAGGCGCTTGCACACGCTCGGATAGGTTCCAGCTAGACTTGCGGTATCGGTATTGGTAATAGCCAAAATTCCTTCTCGCCCAATCCTTTTTAGCGCGCTGTCAAGGAATGGATTTGAAGTGCCAAAAGGATCGATATCGATGTAGTCAAAGCCATGCGAGTGCAACAGGAATAAATTCGCTTCCTCGCAATACAGCTGTACTTTTTTCTCTTTTATTTTCTTGTTTTCTTTATAGTTGCAGATTTTTTCAATGGTCACATTCCTGATACCATTCAATTGCAGATTTTTTTTAATTGATTTTACTGCCTTATCTGAATAATCATTGAATGCAATGGTCTTGATCGTCTTTTTGTCAAGCTCCTTAAGAAAACGAATGCCGCGAATGCCAGAGCCCTCTAGGGGAAGGCCAATATGCATTTCTTTCTTTCCAAGGGCCTTTAGAATCAAGACCGAGATGTCTCTATTCATCTTCATAACAGGGTTATAGAATACATCCATCTCTTTTGAGATCTTGCTCGATTTTTCTATCTCGATTATGGTATCGTTCTCTTTGACAAAAGACATGTTTGCATAAGAAATCATCTAGATAAAAAGCTTGCTAAAGAAAGGACTTTCCTCGATTTTTTATCCAATGTTGGCAATCAATGAAAGTATCCAATGGGACAACCTAGATGGATTTGAGCATCAAACATATGAAAAATTGGAAAAAAGAAAACGCTTTCATGGAAAACCCAAGAAACAAGCAATTAATACGAAAGAAAAAAACCTTATTCGCAGATTATCTGCCGGTACTTGGTCCTTCGAACCTCATCATTACTGACGCTGATTCTAACCCACTCATCGCACAATGATTCTTCGTCACCTCTTCGTCCGCCTTGGTCTCGCCGTGT
>CAZFPU010000078.1:0-9241 GCA_964521145.1 uncultured Methanosarcinales archaeon
CTTGGTTACAAAGCCGCTCCAGGAAATCCAGATGATGACAAAGATCGCAAATGCGCAAAAGAATGGCAATGCCAGATCAGCCCCCTTGATTTTGAGCACTCGTTCAAGCATGAAAAATGCGAATGCGCAAAACAAAAAGCCCATGAACAATATTGAATGAGAATGATCACTAAGCACAACCATTATTGAAAACAATATGAAAAGCGCAAGATACGTCCAATTCTTTTCTTTGAGATATTTGATGAGGCAATAGAGGGCGAACATGATGAATAGGGCACCCATAAGCCTTCTTGAAACGTTCATGGCCGCAAGGCGCGCAGAACCCATGAAAAGCAACGTTGCTAGGAATGCAAGTTCTTTTTTTTCTAATAACAGGCAGAAAAGCATGAATGCAACTGTCACAAAGAGCAAGCGAAGCAGGACCAGATAGATGTATTTTGTGAGGATGAGTGGATGCACGTCCATACTTAGTGACAAAAAGGAGAGCACAAAGTGCAGGACGGGATTATACCCATAGTAGCTCTCAGCAAGTCCTGTACCGATGGTTGGATCCCATTGCTGCTTCTCAATTATCAGGGATGCGACCTGCGCCTCAAAGTAGCTATCCCTGCCCAGCTGGAAAAAATGAGGCAGGCCCATCATGGGAATAAGTGCGAGGGAGAATTCCAGTATGAGCAGGGTGGCAATCTGGAATCCCTTGGAGGACCTGTATGCGAAGAAAGGCATTATCACGATTGCAAGAAAGAGTGGCCAAAACAAAAGATATGAGACGCCCTGCTGCTTGCCCACAAAAAAAAGTCCAAGCAGTATCGCAAGCACTACCTGAATTACGATGAGAAGGATCGATTTCATGCTAAAAGACCTCGCCTAAGGAAATGATACAATACTGCTAAAGCAACGCATGAACGGGCAATGAGCCACGCAAACCCAATTCCAGTGATGCCATAAGGAAGCAGCAGCAGGCTAAGCACAATAAGCAGAGTAGCGCTGGCAGCGTAGATGGCAACGACACGATGCATTTTTCGTCGCACATTTTGGATGGCAACAAACATAGTGGAGATGCTTAAAGGGATTGCGGACAATGAAAGGAGTATCAGCAAAGCGACACCATTGCTGCGATATTCCTCTCCAAAAAATAGTAGCAGATGCCCTCCAAGCAGCGAAATGCACAGTATGCCTATGCCAATAAGTGTGAAACAAAGAAAGAACGCTTTTCGCACATTCTGTTTAAGCATGGTTTGATCTTTGGCGCTATGCGCGATGAGTGGCATTGCGATTGCGTCGGGAACAAAAAAAAGCACAGAAGCTATCATAAGCGTGACATAGAAATACGCGGTCGTCTGTGGATTTATGAAATGCGTGATAAGAAGTGGCAGGATCAAGGCCGGCATCGTCCCAAAAAGCTGGGCCAGATAGTTGCCAGAGCTGACTTTGAACATTGACTTGATCACATTTCTTTTAAGCGAGATCTTGTAGCGTATCCTTCCAAACCACAATGCAAAAAACAACCCAATGAGCGCTGAAATGCCCCAAGAGACAAATATGCCTATAGCACCGATGAAGACGAAAAGGAACGCAATTTTTAGGATGCCAAACACCGCATTCTTTAGAACTACTGTTCGCGGCTGCCCCGATGCTATGAGAACCGATTCCACAAGCAGGAAAAGAGATTGTATTATCACGAAGAGTACAAAAAGAATGGCAAAGAGCGCATGATCTTGGACAAAGGAGAGTTTGGGAGAAATAACTGGCAATGCAAGCAAAAAAACCACTCCTGCGGCTGCGGCAACGAGCGCTGAAAGAGTAAAGCACGAATTGATAATGCTTTTTGGATCCTTCTTTTCTGGAAGATAGCGAAGCAATGCAACGTTAAATCCCAAGAGAGACATCATGCCGATCAGCTCCGCGCACGAGAGCAGCGTAGTTGCGAGGCCAACATCCTGCGAGGAGAAAAGTCGGGCAGCTATTGTCCAAAATATGAAACCGCAGCCGGTTAATAATAATGAATTTGAAAAGAGCCAAAGGGAGCTTCCATACATCTTATCATTGAGAAACTTCTTTATACGCTCCATAGTCGTGAATTAAATATGATCCCAAATAGGCCTTTTTATTGCAGAAACCAAATCCTAATCAAAAATACAACGCCCACCCCTGTACTACTCTAAAATAGCACTAAATATTTAAGCCTTTTTGTACTACAGTATCTAATGATAGACTGCTTTTAGGAATGTTCATCACTCAATTGGAACAAATTTAGGCAATAACTCCTATTGAAAGGCAGTGTTCGAAACGGTGGTTAGCGGGCTTACGGTCGAGCATAGTTTGATTTAGGATACCTAAAAATTCATTCCGCGCTTCGCGCAATATTTTGTGCGATGCCTGCGCTCCAACGACATCGTTCGTTGACACCGACACACGACATTCGCTGCGCTCAGTCCTGCTGATACCGTGTGGCTGAACGAAGTGAACGCCGCACTCACCTGCCAGACTTGGCGGGAAGCTGGGTCATAACGCTACGGCATCGTGAATGATAGTAACCAAGGTGACTGAGCGCAGCGAGGTCGCCTAAAGTGCCAGCTGATTCCATGAAAACCAGGTTTTCAGGGTGCCGAAACCGAGTTTCGTGCATTTCAGCTGAGCGGAAGCGAGAATTTCGAACGCTGCCCCAAAAATACACACCCACAAAATAAAAAGCATGCAACTATTGGAAGCAATACTAAAAAACAATTCAAAAACCTAAATGCTCGCAGCAATCAATAAAGATCCAAGGCACAGAAGCCAACCACGTAAGAAGATGTCTTTTACCACGAAAATACTCTACAGTGCATTTGGGATAGGAATCATTGTCCTCATTATTTCGCTCACTGCGATCTTTGCAAAGGATGTCGAATTGATTGATAGATCGAATAGCTCTGTGTATGTTGATTTAGGAAGGCCAATTGGAACGTTCAATATGCAATATGGAGTAAACGAAGATGACAACTGGATGGATTTTGTATGGAAAAAAGAAGTCACCAACCTGCACAAGGAAATCAATAGCAAGTATATTCGCGTGTGGGTGAGCAGCCAGGCATATAGGGAGAGTACCATCCCCTACAATGATGGAGAATACAATTTTTGGGCAATGGACTCTTTTGTGAATGCGGTTTTAGAAGTTGATGCCATTCCCTTTGTGGTGTTCGCGCATGCTCCTGGCACTTTTGGAGAGGGGCATGGGAACCCGGTGCCTGATGATATCGAAGGCTTTGCAAATTATGTTGGTGTCGTGGTGGATCATTATAGGCAGGCATGCGAGCAGGATTGGTTTTCAAAGCCATGTGATGTAAATGATTGGTATTTTGAGATATGGAACGAGCCATTTGGTGATGAGTGGTGGGAAGATGAAGTTCCTGCATATTCGCAGCTTTTCAACAGCGCGTACAATAGCATCAAGCCGATCGCGCCCGCATCAAAAGTGGGGGGCTATAGCGGAACCTTTGTTGGAAAAGAGGATAGGCTTGAGCAATTCTTAGCCTATAGCAGCCCTGATTTTGTTTCGATCCATCATTATGGAAACGTATTGCATTCATCTGAAAAGCAGAAAATGAAGGATGTGCGCTTCCTATCCTATGATTCAATAAAGTCGCTGCGCGCATTCATAGATTCGAGGGCGCCTCCTAATACTGTAGAGATCATCGAGAGCGAATACAGTTCAGACTTTAGGGATACGCACATGGGGGAGCTTGATGAGCAATTTACTGCTGCATGGTACATGGCTGCCTTGATTGGGCATGCGCAAAGCCAAGAAATTGCAATAGAGCTCTTCTATAGCGGAACCTCGAATAGATACGGCGGTGGTTTTGGGATGTGGTCTTTAGAGGATGATAGTGTTCGATTGTGGCCGGTCTTTTTGGCCAAGAAGATATTTACCTCGATAAACACTCCCGGATCAACGATCTATGAGACTAAAACAGAGAATTCCCTGGAAGTTCTTGCGCTAAAAAGCAAACAAGGGACTTTTTTAACGCTGGTCAATAAGGAAAACAGGCAAAGAGAAATCCCAGTGGGTTTTAGCAGCCGCATAGGATCTGTTCGGGATGTGAAGACCGGAGCTACCTACCAAGTCGACGGCGATCATATCTCATTCATGATGCAGCCCTATGAAGTTGGCTTCTATCGATTGGTTCTTGATGAATAAAATCAACTCTTCTGAGCCATAGCTATTTTTTTGAATCCGTAATAGAGCCTTAACAGGTGGTATTTCATTGGATTTTTGTATACCATGACTTTCATATTCACTGTCTTGGCATTTGAAAATCTGGATTTATAGGATTCGCTGCCTCTTGAGAAATCAACGATCGCAAGGCCCTGCTTCCTATACTGCTCGATGAATAACTTGTAGAGCACTGTTGCCGGACTGTGTTTTGCAAACTCAAGGTCATAGGATTGGCAGTAGGTGATGTAGCTGCCCCGATATTCAAATCCAAATTGCATCGCAACAAGCTTCTCATCTTGATGCATCGACCAGATAGTGACTTCTTTGCTAGCCAACAGATCTTTTGTCAGATTCTTGAAAAACTCCTTGTATCGTTTGTCTAGAAACATGCTTGGTTGATCACGTCTTTGCCAAATAGAGATGTGTTGTTCAAAAAAAAGTTCAAGCAAGGAAAGCGCTGAATCAATGTTTTCGACTTTTTGAAATGAAAATGCGCCGCTTTGCTCAAAGAACTTGATGTGCCTTCTAAGGTCTTTCTTTTTTAGGAGCGCATCGATCTCCTCGCTCTTTGAGGATTGCAGATCCAGTGAAGCGCAAGGGACGGTTTGTCGAATTATCGAGGTATTCGTATGTTTTTTGAGCAGACTCCCTAGTAAATCAATTGAGGATGATTTTCTGGGTATCTCGAGGAGCCCAATCTCATTCCATCGGGACCTGTGCGAGAATAAATAATCAACAAATGCGCAAAGAACTTCTTCTTTTCCACTTGAGATAATGAAGTCGGCATAATCTGCTAGTCCGGTTCCTATGAATTCAATCTTTTTTTGCTTGCTTCTCATCAAAGGGGCTATGCCGACAACATTTGCTTTGTCTTTGGCACTAGTTGCTTGGGCATTTTTTTCCCTGGCAATCAGGATAAATAATGAATGATCCGCTCCAAAGCTTTGCCACCAGTTTTTCATCCATTCAAAGCGAAGAAAAAAGGTGTTTATCTCATTTTGAGAGAGCAGCTCATTCCAAATATCAGAGAGCGCTAAGAATTTCGACTCATCATCTATTAATTCCACTTCATAATCGGTCATAGGGTCACGCTACTTTGAAACCGCGGCCAGAGGTTGATCACTGTCTTTTGCTACGTTTCGCATCTTTGCTAGAAATTGCCTGCCATAGCGAAGCGCAACATGGATCGCATAAGGTGTGTCTTCGAATAGGGGAAAATCATTGACAACAATTGGACCTCGCAGTGATTTGCTCCACGCATAGAGGCTAAGATTCTCTTCTTTTCTGTACGCAGGATACACTTGGAAGTCCCGATGCAAAGCAACCCATTTTTGTTTGAAAGACTTTGGCCTTCTGGGCCTTAGAGCATCTCCATAGAGATCATCCACTGCTTCTTTGGCAAGGTCAATTCCAACAGGTATGCCTATGTCTTCCCATAATCCGTATCGGGGATTTATCTCAATGAGCTTGTACTCCTTATCTTCAGAGTCATATTTCACTTCAATGCCACAGATCCCACGATATCCAATACTGCAAAGAAAATCAGTGCATTGCTTTTCCAACCGAGGAATGTCCACTAATTGAACAAAAGAGGCAGAGCCTTTTCTTGGCGGAACAACCCGAATCTTCTTTCCGATCAGCCGACCGCCAACCCGGTCATTTTTGCCAATAATTCCCGTAAAATAAAATAAGTTTGAGTCATCGCCTTCAATAAATTCTTCTGCGAGGAGCCTTTCGCTATAGTGCCTTGCCATTGCATACATCTTCTTCGCATCGTTTTCAGTTCGTGCCACCAGAATTTTTGCATCATCGAGAGCCGCCTGCGCTTTTTCCCCATGCCAGGCATAAGAAAATTCTGGCTTTAGGATTATTGGTCCATTGATCTTTTTGTAGAAAGCAGCAATGTCATTGCTATTTTTGATCTCCATTGCCTCAGGAACAGGGAACCCCTGCTTTTTTGCAAGATCGACCTGAGAGATCTTTGATGTAAGCGTTGTGTGCAGTCTTCTGGGGGACTGAAGCATGCGAAAATAAGGCAGCAAATCCTCAATGCCTTTCTCTATCGCAACCACATATTTATCCCCCGTTGGAAGAAGAACCGGTTTTCCTGGCATCTTTTTGCCAAGATCTATCATAAACGCAAGCCATGAAGAGAAATCATGCTCGGCATCCGGACAAATAAGTTTTTTGCCATATTTAGAATGAAGCCCTTCATGCGACGCATCATCGGTAATACCATATACTCTGTAGCCTTTTTGCGACAGATTTCTTAGGATAGCCGACCCGCTTATCCACAGGCCAAGTATCACCACTGTTCTTTTTGGTTTCATGATTTATTCTGGTTGGTAGTTTCGTGGTTATCCAAATGGGTTTTTCGGGCTGGCACCATCTTCTCGCCTATTACTTATTGCTTTCAAGGTGTGGCGTGCCCGGAGGGCGCAACCCCCGCAACACACTCGCTTCAATGTTCGCAAGGCTCGACCTGATGAGGGTGCCCGCCCTCGATTTTTTAATGTTAAATGTGTGCTGTTTTAGAGATGTTTCTTATGGATCATTACTTCCCTTTCTTGCATATCCTAGCACTAATTTTCCCTCAAGGAGTTTGGTTCTTACCCAAAAATAATCAAACCATGAGAGAAGAAGGACAGCCGGTATGCGGATGAAGCGGGGGAGCAAAAGCGATCTGCACGCCTCCTCTGAAAAAGCGCCGAAGTGATGCATTTTTTCTATGATGAATCGCTTCTGTATGGCGCCCAGTATCTCTTCTTTGCCAATAGCATCCTCGAAGGGAGATATTAGTTCCTGGTTTGACAAATCCTGGTCAGATTGCAGAAAGGCATCGGCTGAACTGCTGTTTTTCCTAAGAATATGCTCGTGATAGATTATCCTTAACATCCTTCGAAAGCTTTCTCTCCTTGTTTTATGAGACCATGCAAGCGGCAGGCATACGTTGACCGTAATTTCAAGGCCCTGCGATATCTTTGTTTTCATGCTGCGCTGTTTTCCGCCCCATACGCGCTCACTGAAGAGGAATACGCCACCTGGTTTGAGCGCCGCGTGTATCTTCTCGCAGAGCGCTTCAATGTTTATGATGTGATGCAGACCATCCCACGCTGTGATAATGTCATATTTTTCCTTGGGGAGCTCGAAATGATTGAGGTCAGCAACGATCCAATGTATATTTCCAGTTGGCTTATGCCTACTTTTTAGTCCTCGTTGGTATTTTTTTGCGACATCTATCTCTTGCGAACTCAGATCAATGGCATCCACATCCTTTCCTGCCCTAGCGAGCTCAAGACTGAGAAATCCTGCCCCGCAGCAGAGATCAAGAGCATTTTTTCCCTCTGCTTTCATTGCGTACTCGATAAGGTTTTTTCGTTCTGCGCCAAAGGGAGTAAGCGCTTCAAGCTTTGGGTCCTGGATATAGTCTCCCCAACCTAAGACTTCCCTCTTCACCCGATACCTGGTCGCAAGCTGGAAGTCCATTGTCAGGGGGATTCCATCCTGCCAACGCACCTGAGCCATCCTTCCCCAGATCTCGGCTTCTTTTTGCAGGGCTTCTTGATAGGAAGTGTTGTCAGTCATGGTATTATCTTGGAGGTTTTTTGGACCTAATTAATTATTGTGGTAATAGATTATAGCATATTTGAATGTGAGATTTTGGGTATTGAGGTTGATTTGAAGCCCAACATAGATCCAAATTTTGTCTTGTAGCCTAGTGGACCCCGTTCCAATGACCCAAGTAGTTCAAGATGACTGGGTCCAACTCTTTAAACGCTATCGCGCGCAGGAGAGAGGATACCTCGAAATCTTTATCTTAACTAGCTTCTACCTTCTGTGGCTCGGCATCCTGTTGCGCGAGCGGATTCATTTCGTTGATGGTGTAGTTGCTTACTTCTTGTGTTAGAGGCACCGCTTGCGTATTGGGAAAGATCTTTGGTTTCCACGCAAGGTATTTTGCCCACGTGTATAGTATTCGTGCGCCATCTTTTAGGGGCGCTAGATTTGATTTTCCATTGCGAAGCTTGTATGAGATAGGGACAGAATAGCAGGCATAGTCCATGCGCGCCATCTTGGCTATCATCTCCATCTCGATTGAAAACCCATCTGAACGCAGCACATACGCCAGATCGTCGACAACAGATTTTTTCCATGCAAAGAATCCACTGCAGACATCGGTCACATTGGTCTTGTAGCTCACTCTTGCAAGGAACGTGAAAAGCCAGTTGCCAAATCGATTGAACCCCTTCATGGCATGGCTTGTTATCTTCCCATTGAGCCTTGTTCCTACGATCGCATCGGCAAAACCCGAGCCTATTGGCTCAATGAGCCTTGGAAGTTCCCTTAGATCATAGGATGCATCGCCATCGATCATGACCACGATGTCAGTATCAGAAGGAACGCTTTTGAATCCCTTCATGATCGCGCAGCCCTTGCCCTGCTTCGTTTCCTTGACCACACTCGCGCCCTTAGAGAGCGCTACCGCTGCGGTCTTGTCTTTGCTGTTGTTGTCAATCACCAGTATAGAAACAGCATAGCCTGAACGTTCTAGCTGCTCTTGAGGAATACTCTCAATGACCATGCCAATGCCTTCCTCTTCATTGTAGCAGGGTATAAGCACCACAACTTTTTTTATTCCAACCACCCGGTCATAATAGGGTAAGAATCCTTTTAATATTTTCTTATGCTATATACTATATATTGGATACGTACTATTCTGAACTACCATGTTGTGGTTACTGGTTTTTTGTGGGGAAACTTTTTGTAGAATGCGGATGAAAATTGGTTAGCATCATCAGGTCGAGCCTGGCAACTCTTGGTGATCAGTGTGTTGCGGGCAGCTGATATGCCCGAAATCAAAAATTTCGGCACCCTGAAACGAAGTTTCATGGAATCAGCTGGCACTTTAGGCGATTTCAGTGAGTTGCGAACGTGCTTCGTTGCACTTCGCACGTCTCTCAACGCTCAATCACCTTGGGGTCGACCGAAGGGAGTGCCCCTTTTTGCCAGCGTAGATACGCTGACAGAGATAGGCGAGAAGATGCT
>CAZFPU010000079.1:0-3540 GCA_964521145.1 uncultured Methanosarcinales archaeon
TATCCTGACACGCAATATCCGGTCATTGATATCTTACCTACGCAAAAAGACGTGATAAAAGACTCTGATTATGGGGGCACGATGCGTCTAGGGGCATACGCTGCCGTCTTGCAGGAATCAAGCAAGGTTTTGCAGTTGTACAAAGATACTGGTAGATATGAAGAAGATCAGGATAGGTTAAAAGAATTGCAAAAAGACAAATCATCGCAATTTCGAATCGGAGTCATTGATTCCAATAAGAATGTCATTTTGGAAAGGCATCGGCATCGCTATGAAGTGAATCCGAAATTAGCGGATTCATTGCAAGGGAAGGATCTCGTGTTTTCAGGATATCATCTTCGATTCGATAATACCAAGCTCATGGAATATATTGAGCTCAAGAGCCATCCATTCTTTATTGGGACGCAATCGCATCCTGAGATGAAAAGTAGATTTGGGAATCCAAATCCTTTGTATTATGGGTTTGTGAAGGCCTGTATGAAGCAATAAACACACTTCTGTCAAATTCTTAGGTGCTGTTGCTTTCGATTTTTTTAAGAAAAAAATAATAGTGAAGTCAAAACAATTGAGTTTAGCGGATCCTATCATTGGCAGCTATTCATTATTTTGACACCTTCATCTTAAGGTCTTTTATCTTATAGAATTTATGCGCTGTTCATACCCCTCTTAATTGCCTTCCCCAGCGCTTGATGAGGATGGAAAGCAGGAAAGGAACCGCTATCCCAAAAAAAAGATTTGCCGCAATGAGCACTGAATACACATGATCATCTATAAGCCCATTTCTTAGGAGCAGCTGCAAAATCACGATGCCGGTGCTTAGCTTGGCAACGAGTGCTGTTCCCAGGATTAGCGAGCCCTTTGTCCCTAATCTTGATTTTGCAAGCAAATACGAAGGCAGTATTTTTGCGATGGCGGCAAGCGCGACAATTGCTATCACGAGTAGGAATGAATCGAAGAGATAGAAAAGATTGGTATGCAGGCCAACTGAGAGAAAGAAGATCGGCGCGAAGAAGCCATAACAAAGGGTGTGCATGTCCTTTCCGATGCTGTTGATGTGCTGGCGCGGGGCGAATTTGGCAAGGGTCACTCCGGCAATAAGGGCTCCGAGCGCTGCGGATTCCGCGAGGCTTCCAATACCCACGAATAATAGCAACACGAATACCGCGAAGAGCAGGACTTGCGGGAATTGCTTGGTCTTGAATGATTTAGGGATGCTTGGAAACTTGACGAATGCCATGGCCACTAATGCAAGGATGAGCAGTATGAACAGATTGGACCAGATGTTTATTTGTGAATGGCCGCCGATCTTCCCAAGTAGCACCACTGCGATGATGATCGCAAAAATCTCAACTACGTCGTCTATGATCCCCACGCTTAAGATGAGCTGTCCTAGGTTCGTTCGCAGTATCTTCGCATGCTCGAGGATAGGCAGAAGGATCGCTTCTCCAACAGTTGCAAATGATGATGCGACGAGCAGTGCGATAGGCCATGACAAACCAAAGGCGAAATGGAGGAAGATCGAGCCAAGGGCGGTCTCGCAAAGTATGATCGCTGCCGTTATCTTTATTGCGAATTGTTTTTGGCTGAGCATGTGCTTTAGCCGTATCTCATAGCCTGCCATGAAGAGCATGAAATACATGCCAAGATCGGCGAGAAACCCAAATGACTCATTGGTCGAAAGCTGCAAAGCGGGAGTATAGATAGGCAGCAAAAGCCCAACAAGCAGCGCTGAGAATATCCACGGGATGTGGACCTTTTCTAGCAGTCTTCCTATGAAGAACATGGCGATAAATGAAAACGCGAGAAGCAATAGCACGTTCATGGGCAACCTTGGGTTTAATCGTATATAAGGTTTTGGATGGTGTCGGCTTTGCACATTAATTAAAATTTGACACAAACCATTTTAATGATTAAATGAGCAGCACAAGATATTTGGGTTCGGTGGCCAGTCACTGTGCAAAGCCTTAGTTTCCGACTCCCATGGAAATCTTTTTTATTATAGCGCCTGACAATGGGTGAAAAGTATCATTGTCATGAAAATCAGCTAAGTTTCAGGACGCCAAAAACCAATGGACTCTTCGCATTTATTGATCCAAAAAACAAAAAAAAATGGAAAACATTTTCATGGAAGCCTTCCTTTCCGCAACCTTTAAAAACCGATTTCTTTTCCAATTGTCATGGAAGAAAGTAGTAGCAATACAAGGTTTTCTGGCCTCAAAAGGATCTATGAGACGCAGTACAAGAAGCTGCTTATCATCCCAATGGGTCTTGTTGTTCTTGCCCTTATCCTCATTTTCGCAAAAGTCGCGGCTACGGGTGATTTCATCAACCGCGATGTAAGCCTCAAAGGTGGGGTCACCATAACGGTTCCTTCTCAAAGCAATGTGGATACTGAAGCAATGGCTCAGTTCCTAAACAGCAAATTTCCAAGCAATGACGTTTCTATAAAATCACTCACGCAATTTGGCACAGCTTCTGGATTCATCGTTGAATCGGACCTATCGCAGGAACAGGCAAATGCATTAATTGATGCTATTGGCGAGTTTTTGGGAAAAGAGCTTGGCAGCAGAGATTATGCCCTAGAAATTATAGGTGAATCATTGGGCGCGTCGTTTTTTAGGGAACTCATGGTCGCTTTGCTTGTCGCATTCGTTTTCATGTCAATTGTTGTCTTTATACTCTTTAGAAATATCGTCCCTTCCATTGCGGTAATCCTTGCCGTTGTTTCTGATATCATAGTAACCTTAGCTGTCGTAAACCTGCTTGGCGTAAAAATAAGCACTGCGGGCATCGCGGCATTTCTCATGCTTATTGGTTATTCTGTTGATACTGACATCCTTCTAACCTCTCGGGTTCTTAAAAGAAAAGAAGGAACAGAGATGGAGAGGGTCTATAGCGCGCTCAATACTGGCCTTAAGATGACTACCACAGCCGTTTTGGCGATCACCGCTGGCCTATTGATCACCCAAAGCCCGATCATCAAGGAAATCCTGCTTATCCTGCTTATTGGACTGCTTGCCGATACTATATTCACCTGGATCCAAAATGTCGCGTTACTTCGCTGGTATCTTGAGAAAAAGAGGGGACCTCAATGAGAATAAAGCCGCTCTTTGCCAATGTGCGAGTAGTTGTTCTTCTAATCGTATTAGTTCTGGCGTTAATTGCTATAAACCCACGGCCATGGAATGAGGGCGTTGCGATTCGAAGCATCGTTGCAAATACCGCAGCTGCTGAAACTGGCATTGCGCAGCCAGGTCCTAAGATAACTCCGATCTCACGTGAGCGGATAACCCAGATCAACAATCAGCCGATCACCGGCCTTACCGATTATTTTAGTGCCATTAGCGCTCTTGGAATAAATCAAACTGTACAGATAAAAACCAATAAAGGATTATATCGAACGAAAACAAGAGAAGCCTTTGACATTGTTGAATTGGAAGGCACTGAAGAAAAAATTACCAGTGAAACAGTACGGGTCAATGAAACAATAGATGGGACTGTCCAGGAAGTTGTAAAGACCATAAATAAAACAACCACTGT
>CAZFPU010000079.1:3550-9210 GCA_964521145.1 uncultured Methanosarcinales archaeon
TCCAAAAACCCAGAAGATCAGCAAAGGTGTTGAAGACCTTGGCTTTCGGGTGGTGAATGCTCCTAAGACTAATATCAGAAAAGGGTTGGACCTGCAAGGGGGAACAAGGGTTTTGCTGCAACCTGCCGAGGAATTATTCAATGAAGACCTTGATACGCTTATTAGCATGATGGCGCAGCGGCTTAATGTATATGGGCTGAGTGATCTTATCATCAGAGACGCATCGGATTTATCAGGCAATCAATATATATTGGTTGAAATTGCGGGAGCAACCGAAGAGGAGATCCGAACCCTTGTCTCAAGCCAGGGTAAATTCGAAGCGGTCATTGCCAATCAAACAGTCTTTATCGGTGGAAAAGATATCAAGTTCGTATGCAGAAGCGCTGATTGTGCAGGCATCGATCCGCAGTATGGCTGCCAGGTCTCAGGCGCTGAAAATACGTGCCGATTCAGGTTCTCAATTACCATAACGCCAGAAGCGGCGCAAAGGCAAGCTGACATAACTAGTTTAGTTCCTTTGGCTGTTGATGATACTCGGTATCTGTCTGCCCCTCTTGAATTATATCTTGATGATGTGAAAGTCGATGAGTTAAGCATCGGTTCAGACCTGCAGGGTTCTCCAACAACTGAAATAATGATCTCAGGCTCTGGCAATGGGCTATCGCGGCAAGAGGCCGTTTTGAATGCCATGGAGAATATGAAGAACCTGCAGACTGTCTTGTATACTGGTGCTTTGCCGGTCAAATTAAATGTCGTGAAAATTGATTCCATTTCTCCTTTACTTGGAGAATCATTCCTTATGAATGCCATGCTTGCAGGAGCCGTTGCTTTGTTTGCTGTTATGATCTCTGTATTCCTATTTTATAGAAGATTGGTCATTGCGCTGCCAATGGTTGTAATTTCAGCAGCCGAGATCATCATCATGTTTGGATTCGCCGCATTGATCGGATGGAATATCGATCTTGCAGCTGTCGCTGGTATCATTGTTGCCTTTGGTACTGGAGTAAACGATCAGATAATCATTGCTGATGAGTCCGTTCGAGGCCAAAGGACGTCAATGGGCTGGAAAGAGCGCTTCAAGAACGCGTTCTCAATTATCTTTGGGGCGTATGCCACTATTTTTGTCGCGATGCTTCCTTTGTTGTTTGCGGGAGCCGGATTATTGAAAGGGTTTGCTATTACTACTTTGATTGGGGCTACGGTTGGGGTTCTTGTGACACGGCCTGCGTATGCTAAGATTGTTGAAGTGCTGTCGAAGGAATAATCCTGCTATTTTATTAAAAAGAAATGTCCATATTATCTAATGGGCTTGATCATATCCAAAAACCTCTTCTCATATCTGCTCGCTTCCTTTCTTGCCTCTTCTTGGGCATTCGCAGAATAGATCGCGCCAAAGCTGTAATATACATGATTATGAATTGAAATCCCCGTTTCATTGATTATAGACTTTATCCAATAATTTCTAAAATAGTTTTGAATGCCATTTTGGTCATATTCAAAATCCCATGATTTTTCCAAGGCAGAAAGGCTGCTTTTCTTGTTCCAGAAATTCCAATTGTACTTCTGTATAGGCAATCTTGAAATAGAATCAAGTATCGATACCTTGAAGTCATCCACTGACTCAAAATGGTACTCAATTGGTTTCATGCACACGGAAAGCTAGCATTATTTTTAAACAAATACCTTTAAAAACGCATAATTATTACCCCTAGTTAGTTACAGTGAGCTCAATGTTCAAAGCTCATGGGGTTTTATGATCTGCATCATTGCACTTGTTGTTTTCAGCTTCATGGCGATCTTTAGTGCAAGCTATCGGCCTTTAGCCAAAGAAGCATTCAACTGTGTCTTTCGAAGGTTGACTCTAAGAAAATGCGAAACCGGATTAAACACTCGGATTCGAGCGCAGATAACCGGCAAACTGATGCAAAAGCATGAGAAACTGGCTTCTTTTGTCTTCAAATACTTTGAGACCATCTCCTGGATATTTATCATTATAACGATTGTAAGCTTAGGATATACTGCCTATGGCGGCTATAACTATTATCTGTATGGTAATTGCAATGGGCCTCAAAGCGATGGATTTTGTATCTTTGATCCATTGGGCCATAATACGCATGTTTCTGCACCTCCACAAGGAAGCTGTCCTGCAGTCTCGCCCGATGATAAGCCGCTTTCCCTTGAAAATGTGACCAAGGAATTATTCCCGCAGTGGGGTGAGGGCTCCAATGAGGTATTCTTTATCGGATGCTATGCATGCCCCTATACAAGAGACGCGTATCCTGATATCAAGAAGCTATCAGAGCAGCAGAATGTGCATTTCATCTTTGGACATTTGCCGGTAAAAGAAGGTACTGAACACTTAAGCGCAATAATCTATTGCGTTGCTAAAGAAGATGTTTCAAAAGTTGCTCCACTCAACGACTATCTCTTTTCGCTTGATGTAAATCTTTTATCAAATACTGATATGATCTATCAAAAAATAGATGAACTGGGTCTGATCTCACATAAGATACAAGAATGCACGATCTCAGAAGATACCCAGGCAGCGATAGAGACCATGCGAGGACAGTTGCAGGGTACTGGAATTTATGGTACTCCTACCGTGTTTGTCAATGGCGAGCCGGTTGTTGGGCCAAAGCCGTATAGGGTGTATAAGAGGCTGTTGAAATGAGTGATGTGCTTTATGAAATAAATCACATATAATCCCAGCGTTTATGCGTAAGAACGAAGGTTAAGTTTTCTGTTGAGCATACTCGATGATAGGGAGTAATTTTTGGCTATGACACTCTTCTTTTTTGGTGGTAATATACTCCTTCCCAAATCACGCCAATTATTATGACTAAGCACAATAACGGAATCCCAATGAAAAGTCCGTAGATTTTCTCTAAGTCTGTGTCAAATTCCCCAAGCGGAGCAAAAATGCAATGTGATCGCTAGAAGTCGAGGTCCGCGAACTTATTTTTTTATTTTGTATTGTAATAAGGAATATATGCCATAGAAGATTATTGGGACTAAACTGGCCAACAAAATTGAAACGGGGTTGTAGGATGGATATGCACACGGCGGACAAGGGGGCAACCCTTCGGTTCCATGCAATGGAGAGCATCTAATCTTGCAGACAATTTGAGAAGAGATATAAGCAGAATACACCAAAAAAATTAAAATTGTTATTGTCAAAATTATCTTTAATGTTGTCGGTTTAAATGACTCCTTCAAATTCATATCCTTTAATTGAGCCAACTTTTATTTATGTTTTCTGTTTTATAATAAAATCTGAGTGAATTCTTAGTGTTATAGTGAATTTTCAAGAGGGGATTGATCTAAAATCATAAGTGTTATATATTTAAACATATTATACATATTTACACATAATTGGAGGTAAGAACCATGACAACAATGACATTAGCAGTTCCATCGGAACTAAAGGATAAGATGGAAAAATTCCCGGAAATGAACTGGTCCGAAGTAGCAAGGCAGGCATTCATGCAGAGAATAAAAGATTTAGAATTTTTAAAAAAATTCAAGTCTGACAGCACTCTAACTGAAGAAGATGCACTAAGATTAGGAAGGGAACTAAACAGTAACTTGGCGAAAAGATACAAAAAGGCGTAATCATGGATTTAGTGATAGATTCGAATATCCTTTTTGCGGCTTTGCTCAAAGAGAGTGGAACTTCTGATATCTTGTTTAAGCATGCAATTTATGCGCCTCAGTTTATTTTTGAAGAATTCAGGAAATACAAAGATTACCTTAAAGGCAAGACCAAAAGAACCGAGGAAAGTTTTAACGAACTATTAGATTTATTTGAACGAAATGTTATATTGATACCGAAAGAAGAAATTGACTTTTTCATTGAAAAAGCAAAAAAGATTTCTCCAGACGCAAAAGATGTAGTGTATCTGGCTCTTGCTATGAAATTAAGATGTGGATTGTGGAGCAATGATAGGGATTTGAAAGAAAAACAAAATACTGTTCATGTTTATTCTACGGAAGAATTGGTTGGGATGGATTGAGATTGATGAAAGACAAAAAGCAGAAAAAATCTTATGACCTTTTGGAATTGGTTGAGAAGAAAGATGAAACAAGAATTAAAGAGTTAATTATTTTACTTATTAAAAACATCGCAAAAAAGACATTTCAACTTCATGAATTATTTGAAATAAGCTATATGTATGATGATATTGTTGTTTCAATTCCAATGCAACTTGGTTGGAAAGATAATTTTATAATCAAAGATAAGTGGTTAAATGAAGCTTTAGATTTTATAGTTAATTTGGAAGGAGATACTGTGGTGTCTGCATCAAAAAAAGCTCAGAGTATTCTTAAAAAGCTCAATTAAAGTAAACTTTCCTATGTTCTCACAGATTGTATCGTTCTAGTTACCTCGATTGCATTTAACGTATAGAATTTAACAAAGTTTTTTACTTTCAAAAAATCCGACCCGATGATTTTATAAAATCAACAATAAATCTAAGAATAAAGGCTCAACTCAACAAAAAAGAATAAAGGGGAGGAAGGCAAAACTAAACCATGAACATCGACAAGATACGCAATGATTTCCCAATCCTGCAGGAAAAAGTAAAAGGAAAACCAATAATCTACATGGACTCTGCCTGCGTGAGCCTGCGCCCTAAGCAAGTCATTGAAAAAACAAATGAATATTATGCACATTTCAGCGGCTGCGCTGGAAGATCTGCCCATCAATTCGCGCGAAAAACCACTGAGGAAGTCAATAAGGCAAGAGAAACCATATCAAATTTCATTCATGCAAAAAAACCAGAGGAAATAATATTCACCAGAAACACGACTGAAGGTATCAACATCATTTCTCATTCATTCGGATTGCAGAAAGGCGATGCAGTACTTCTTAGCGATAAGGAACACAACAGCATGCTTATTCCATTCCTTCAATTAAAGAAAAAAGGAATTGACGTGCAGATCTATGAATTTGGGAATTTGGATGACTTTAAGAAAAAAATCAATGATAAGGTAAAGCTAGTCGCAACTTTGCACACTTCAAATCTCGATGGGACTTCACAAGACATCAGATCCATAGCAAAAATTGCGCATGAGCATAAAGCGATGGTCTTAATTGATGGCGCCCAGGCCGCTCCCCATAAGGAGATCAATATGAAAGACCTTGATGTAGATTTTTACGCCTTTTCTGGGCATAAGATGCTTGGTCCAAGCGGTATAGGTGCATTGTATGGCAAAAAAGACCTTTTAGAACAATTAGAGCCCTATAACTTAGGTGGATCAACGGTTAGAAACAGTTTCTATGATCATTTCGAGATCGATTCTGTGCCAATGCGTTTTGAAGCCGGGTTGCAGGATTATTCAGGAATCATGGGATTTAGCGAAGCGATCAAGTATCTAAAAAACATCGGTATGGACAATATCCAAAAACATGAAAAGGATTTGAATGCCTATCTTTTTGAAAAAATAAAAGCAATGCCCGTGACTATTTTGGGCGGGTCAGCTGAAAAGCGAGGCGGTATCACGAGCTTTACCATGAAAGGCTTGCATGTGCATGATGTTGCTTCATTACTCGATGCATCCGCGAACATCATGATCCGTTCAGGACAGCATTGCGTACATTCATGGTTCAACGCGCATAAGATTGATGGTAGTGCCAGGGCTTCCTTGTATCTGTACAATAC
>CAZFPU010000080.1:0-9096 GCA_964521145.1 uncultured Methanosarcinales archaeon
CCTTCAACCATGCGGGTATAGAAAAATCTATTGGCGTTATAGTTGGAGATGAAAGTTTTCATATGAACTCAAATGTCTTAAAAAACTATAGTGAATATCGCCCAGATATCAAGATTTTTGTCATTGATAACAAAGCTAAGGATGGAACCCCTGGTGGCATGGTCAGTCAATGGTATAAACTAAACTACAATGATACGCAACATCCCGTTAAAGGAAGCATAGACATAGCAAAAATTGCGCAGGGATATGATATACCCGCGATGCAGGTAGCGAATCCTAAGGATGCGATGCGGGCAATTGATCAGGCTTTAAGCACCAGAGGACCTTATCTTATCCAATTCAAAGTCGATCCATCCGAGTTGTGTTTGCCGATGATAAAAAGAGGAGGCAGTGCGAAGGAGATGATCACATACCAAAGTTTAAAAGCTAATACTAAATAGATTTTTCTCGGTGAATCCAAAATCTTGATCTGTGGCATCGACGAAGCAGGCAGAGGCCCCATTCTTGGCCCTTTGGTATTGTGTGGCGTCCTAATAAAGGAAGAAGACGAAAAAAAGCTCATCGCTATTAAAGTCAAGGATTCCAAACTGCTCACATCAGAGCAACGAGAAGACCTTTTTGAAAAAATAAAAGACATCGCGCATTCTTACGAGATATTCATTGTCGAGCCAAAGGAAATTGATGATGCGGTCAATGGCAATGGAGGACTAAATCTCAACTGGCTTGAGGCAAGAAAAAGCGCGCTGGTCATCAACACGCTAAAGCCAGATACTGCTATAGTTGATGCCCCTAGCCCAAATATCGGCGCATACAAGGAATACCTTCTTGGATTTTTAGACAACAAGAAAACAAAGTTGATACTAGAGCACAAGGCTGATGTCAATTACCCCGTTGTCGCAGCCGCTTCCATCTTGGCCAAAGTGACCAGGGATCGGGAAGTTGATAAAATAAAAAAAGAGATCGGAATTGATTTTGGTTCTGGCTATCTATCGGACCCAAAGACCGCTGATTTCCTAAAAAGCCATCACGAGACCTTTTCGCATCTGTTTAGGAAAAGCTGGACTCCTTACCAAGATCTAAAAAACAAGAAATTCCAAAGCAGTCTGCATGATTTCTCAGCGTATAGCGACTCAAATATACCAAAAGAACTTGCAGATCAGATTCAATCCTTAAAAAAACTTAAAGATCATGGATTTGACCCAATACCGACGCAAAGCACCCATGAGGTCATACGATACAAAGGCAATGGAACCATAACCTTATACACCACAGGAAAAATATTGATACAGGGCAATGAAGGGGAAAAGAAAAAAATAGAAAAGATCCTTGGCATACAACCTTGAATTCTATGGCATCTCAGATTGATTTCAAGAAACTGCAAAATGAGCAGATAAAATTGGCTTCGCAGGTCATCTTATCAGATTCGCTTAAAAAAATAAAAACCATTGCAGGAGCGCAGCAGACTCAGATAGGAAATGACATAGTGTCAATGATCGCAGTGCTGCACTATCCAAGCTTTGAACGTATCGAGCAAAAGCATGCCCAAAGCAAGTCGCTTCTCTCCTACACGTCCGGTTTTCTTTTTTATCGGGAAGGTCCTGCAGTAATAGAGGCATTCAAGCAGCTTGAAAATAAACCTGATTTGCTTATGGTATTAGGAAATGGCATCTTGCATCCAAGAAGGCTGGGGATGGCATCTCATCTTGGCATAGTTCTTGACATACCAACGATAGGAATCGCAAAAAACAAGATAGCGGGAGAGTTGCGAGATCATACTCTTTATCTAGAGAAAGAGGCACGAGGCTATGAAGTTCTTACAAGAGAGCACGCTAAGCCGATCTATATAAGCCCTGGCCATAAGGTATCCTTGCAAAAAAGCATTGAAATAGTCAAAAGCTGCATTGTTCCCCCACATAAACTCCCAGAGCCTTTGCATGTCGCGAATAAACTTCTCAACAAGATGCAGCTTGGCAATGCAATTGATGATTCGCTTTGAGTCCCTAGATAGTCTCTGTACAAATGTCTTTTTTTTGACTTAATAATCTCATTTTTCGAGTCAAGTCTATCGAATAAAAAATCCAAACGGAAAAAAATCAAATGAACCACGTATCATTTAGTGCAAAAACAAGAAAGAGCGAAAGACACATTCATAGCCTAAAAAACCAAAATCTTTAAAATAGCCTAGTTCAAAGGGATGTTCCATGCAAAAAAGAGGTTTGATTTTCTTACTTGTGGTAGTTCTCATAGCAGGCTGCGTCAGTGATCAGATCGTTGACCCAGGAGATCTTATCGAATACACCTATGTTCTCTCTGATGCTAAGGGCGAAGTTCTCGATACGAACCTACGAGCAATCGCGCAGGCAGAAGGGATCTATAAAGATTATATCACCTATGATACTGTTGAATATGTCGTAGGCAGCAAGGTATTAAATCCAAAAGTAGAGGATGCGATGATTGGCATGAAAAGAGGTGAGTCAAAGCGAGTCAGCCTCTCTATACAAGAAGCGTTTGGAATCAAAGAAGAATTTCCAGAAGAGGTTTTCAAGAGAGATCGATTCGAAAGCCAGAACGCATTCAATCCAAGGGATCTGAACTACTTGGTAAACGAAAGGGGAGAGCGTGTCCCTTATTATGTTTTGAGGACCTATGGTGATGATATCATAGTGACCAGAAGCCATCCATTTGCAGGAAAGGAAGTTGTCTATGACATCCAGATCATATGGATTGGAAAGGCTTGATTATTCTTTGAAAGTTTGAATGATTATTTTCTCTTGAGTGGGCATTGTCCAGTTCGCGTTTCAATTGTTTCTTTAAAGATTGACATGCTAAAAATGCACGGCATTTTTGCACGCTGGAAATCTGATTTCCATCGTACCCGTAAGGGACTTCCCCCTGTCAATTCGCTATTGTTGTCAATAACGCTCACCCTTAAGGACAATGCCCACTCAAAACTGAATCTAAACCCGAATCAAGGGCTTCGCAACGATTTTTCCGCTTAGGCTTCTGAGCATATGCCCCGTTATCTCAATATCGAAGAATTGCTTTAATGGCAGCCTTTGCTCAACCGCAACGATCAATGGATACGTTCCAAATTGCCTGCAAAAAGTTCTTTTTCCATCATAGATCTCAGCATAGCAGTTGGTAAAAATAGTTCCCTTCGGGGCGATTCGCTGCAGCATGGGCCAATCTATCTTTTGTCGGATATCATTTCTCCATTTCCAATAGAACTTATTGTTTTTCTTGAGGAATTTATCGCCGTCTTTTTCATGCAAGGACGTTCCTTCAAAGATCGCGACTTTTCTGATGTTGATCCTTCTAAGCATCAAGCCTTCATCAAACATCTTTTGCAGCCAGGTCATATTTTCGATATGGGTTTGTTTTGTCTCTCCTCGAAGCCCAAAGATTATGTTGATCCCTGGCAAAAATCGTGGAAGGCCATCATCTCCTCTCTGCGCCCCATATTTGTTTATTATTTTGGTAGCTTCATAGGCAACCTTTGGGGTTGAATTGAGCGTGTTTTGCGCAACCACATCGCGATCAAAACTTTCCACACCAAAGGCTGCGATGTTTCCCGAGGTGCAGTACTTGACAATCGCTTGCGTTATCTCATGGGTCTTATCCATCATCACTTTCACCGGGTTCACATTATCGATATGCAAAACCTTGATGTCTGGGCAGTTTTTTCGAATTTCTTGCAGCAGTTCCACCACGTGTGGAAAAGTATAGGTGCAGGTCTGCTTTCCTATCCGAAAATATCTGCAGCCAAGCGAGTAGAATGTCTGGATCTCCTTGAGAATATCTTCTTTTTCTCTGTACTCCACTTTATTTTTTATAGGTTCAGTGCAAAAGCTGCATTTTCCTATGTCGCAGCCATGTCCTGTCTCTATTTCTATCATGCGAAGATCAGGGATCTGCTCAATTATTGAAGCTCCCCTAAGCGCATATTCCTTGACATCAGAATATTTGAAATTAAATAACAGATAATCGATCTTATCAAAAACACTAAGGTCCTCTTTCTCATGGTATTTGCCGCCATACAATTGTGTTCCAAAAATAGCGGGCCCCGTAAGAATTTTCTTGCAGTTCAGATCGCTAATCATCGGAATAAGCTCTTTAAGCGTTCCGGGATGAGCGCTTAGATATTTCCCAGGTACATGGACTCCCAACACAACTATCAAAGTATCAGTATCTTGTAGTATTCTTGAGACATTCTTGTAATTTTTAGTTAAATTATAGACCTCGATATTGGTCTTTTGCGAAGGCTTTGGCTCTCTGGTCTTTGAGTCGAATTTTTTCCAGAGGCGCAGATCATCAATGGTAATATAGTTCACTGGTTCATTGAGATAGCCTGCGATGTAACGTGGGTAGGTTCCTAGATACGGAGGGACTCCTAAACCGGCTGCCTCGTCAGTGTAGCAATCAAGGATTGTCTTTGTCATAGCATAATGAAGGGAAGAACATATTAAAAATGTTTATGCGTTTTAAGTATGATCAGCTTTCTATTCGAAAAAGAGTTTAGGGAATCTTATAATATCTCTGCTCTCTAAATCATATCCAAAAGGCTCTAACCTGCATACTCCGTCTATTCGTTCAAGTGCACCGATCGTTTTTTCCTCATTTCCAATCGTAGAAACAAGTTGCTCTAAATCTGCATATGGATGTTCATTGACCCAATTGATGGTGGCCAGATCAAAGGACGCCAGCTCCTTGGATTTTGGCGTTGTTAGTAATGCCCTGACCGACCCTGTTTTAGTTTCATAGTCCAATCCTTTTGCCTTATACAAGAATAGAGCAACCCTTACATTGGATTTGCCATCGCGAATTTCGCTTTTCTTTATTTTGCCAGGGTCACTAAAGCCTCCGCTGAACTCAAGATATCCTCTTGCATGGGTAAGTGCCTTGATCATTGCAATGTAGCCAGAAAGATTATATTGTATCGGTATTGGCTCAAATCCACCGACAAAGAGCGTGTTTGGAGCCACGATAATACTTTCCGCGCCTGCAACCCTTGAAGAGAGGCCAAGCTTTTTTCCATGGTTAACCCAGTCCTTGCTGGCATCACTACATTCAACCGCAAAAGCTGCGTTACCGTCTTTGTTTTTTGCCTGCGCGAATGCATAGGCAAATCGATGAGTATATGCCGCCAAAAAATGAACAGGAAGCCTTGTGTTGGTATATGGTTCTTTCAACCCAAAAATAGAATAGGTGATATCACGAACTACAGTGGGGTTTGGTTTTATATAGGTCTGGATAGCGCCTATAGAACTTCCTGGCCAAGCCCTGCTAAGAGAATCTTCTCGTATGCGCGCTAAGTGCGGGATTTGGTATTGCATTGCAAAGTGGTTTGTTCTTTAATTCTTAAATTTTGCTATACAATAGTAGTAAAAATATGAGCAGCATCGAGAGATAGCCTTAAAAAGTTGAGTTTATTTTGAAATCTATGGTGTATTGGATTATTGGAATAGGAATCATTACGATATCTCTAGTGGTCCTTTTTCTCATCCAATTCTATCGCGACCCAAAAAGGATCATACCCCAAGGAACGGTGATTGTAAGCCCAGCCGATGGAACGATCATCAATATCCAAAGAATCACATCAAAAAAAACAACCATCAAAAAACCAACAGGCGGCAGCATTGAGACGCTGGCATCAGAAATCAGCAACGATTCATATTTGATTTCGATTTTCATGTCCCCTTTCAATGCACATATCAATCGGGCTCCAATAGAAGGGACCATAACAAAGACCCAATACAAGAAAGGTAAATTCTTTGCTGCCTATGATCTAAAAAAATCGCTGCAGAATGAAAAGAATGAGATCGTAATTGAAAACAAGGCAATAGGCAAAATAAAAGTAATCCAGATCGCAGGATTTTTGGCCAGACGCATCTTTTGCTTCGTCTCGAAAGGGCAAAAAGTTAATAAGGGAGCAAAAATAGGAAGGATTGCGCTTAGCAGCCAGACCACAATGATCATGCCGGCGAAGAAAATCACTCTTATGGTGAAAAAAGGATCTAAGGTAAAAGCAGGGTCTTCAATTATTGCGCGCTATCAGTAAAAAATGCAGCTCTCCCTCAAGAAGCGATCATTTCTCAACATCACCTTGTTTCGAGCCTTGCTCGCCTTCATTGTGTTCTTGGTTCTTATCAGCAACAAAAAACCAATTGCGCTCTATCTATTCTTATTCGCTGCTTTCCTATCGTTTTTCGAGCGATTTGTGGTCAAGAAGGAGAAATCAGCGCTTCGATCGATATTTGATGTGCTTGCCGATAAGCTTTTGGTGAATCTGACCGCGTTCACCTTGGTTTTCCAGGGGTTGATCCCCTTCTGGGTCGCTGCCATATTTTTGGCAAGAGATATCTTAACTGTTGTTGGAGGCGTCGTCCTTATCCTTCGCGACAAGCATCATGTATTCACTCCAACGCTTCTTGGCAAGGTAATGCTCTTTTTCCAGATAGTATCTCTGATCCCTCCATTATTTAGCGGTATCGACTGGGTTTTGACCACTTTGGCAATTGTATTCACGGTTGTTTCAGCGCTTGAGCTTGTGTTCACTTCAGAATTCAAGCTGCAGAAAAAATCTGACCTTGGGCAATTCTTTAAGATTGGCGAATTAGTGAAGCTGGCAGATCTGTTCACGCTGCTAAACGTGGTCTTTGGACTTGGCGCGATCATCCTTGCTATCGAAGATCAGCATACCTATTCAATGATCTTATTGTTCCTGGCAGCGATCTTTGATTTTTTCGATGGAAAAATCGCCAGAGCCTTAAAGCAGCAGAACGTGTTTGGCAAAGAACTTGATTCCTTGGCAGATACGATCTCTTTTGGTGTTGCTCCCGCGGTTATTGGTTTTACCTTGGTTCAGGGAACGTTGCCTGTCATCGCATTCACCATATTCCTCTTTTGTGGAATCTTACGATTGGCACGATTCAACATCATGCAATCAAAAGATAGCTTCGAGGGCATGCCTATCACGCTAACGGGCATTCTGATCCCCCTCATCTATTTCGTGCAGGTCCCATTCCAATTCTATCCATATTTATATCTGGGACTGGGGATTTTGATGATATCAAGCATCAAATTCAAGAAATGGGGATAGGAATTTAGTTCATCTTGTGAATTTATGCGACCTCGCTTCACTCAGTCACCTTGGAAACTATCATTATGCGATGCCACAGCGCAATGAGTCTAGAAGCGGAGGCATCGCGCTAAATATTGCGCGAAGCGCGAGATGATTCTTTAGTTTCCAAAAACAAATATGCTAGACTGTAAGCCCGCTAACCTACATTTTGAACGCTTCCCATACCAACTTGCACGGCTCAACTTGATGATGCGACGCCTAAATAGGTATTTAGAAAAAAATCATTTCATGTATCTGCTAAAACGATCCTGTTGCTCCTGCTTCTCTTCTTGCTCTTCCTGCGTATCTGAAAGGCTCTCCAGATGCTCCTTGATCTGGTTCATCTTATCTAAAGCCCCTGGCACCAGTCGTTGTATCTCCTCTGATTTTCGTATGTCTTCTGCTTCGTGCTCATCTAAAGAGCGTATTATGTCAGACATCTTATCTATTGACTCAAAGGCCTCTTCTAAAAGTTCAGGATTTTGATCGCACGCCCGTGCAAGCTTCTGCGCATCTTCAACGAGCAATCGAAGGAACTCTGTCTTCAGGTCCTCGGTAAGCAGTTCATACTTGGCAATTTCATCGAATAATCGCGCATCGGCGGCGTGCAGGCTTAGGATGGAAGTGGTGCTATGGTCCTTTATGCTCCTAATTACCATGCTTAAGTTTCCTAGCTGCTCAAGGATGCTGTCGAGCTTGTTGTGAAGTGATTTTGGCATGCTATTTGATTTTTTGCAGAATATTTAAGGATTGTTGTGGTTAGGGATATAATGTTATTGCTGATTGGTTTGCAGATCTACAAATTCTTTCCATCCATCAAACGCCAGTCCCAATCCAATGAATTCATAGATGCTAAGAACATGTAAACGTCGCCCAAGATGGTTATTTTTCGAATTATCGTTGATTATTTCTGGAAGCGCGATTAAGGGAAGTTCCTTTCCTAATCTTTTTTGCGCGTACTCCTGAACTTGAAGCACCCATCCATGAACTCTCTGCTCGCTTTCTGGATTGCTATTTTGGCGATAAAAGATACCCTCTATGGAGGTTTTTGGGCCACCGACAACCATCTCGTTCCAGCCTGCATGCGTAAGATTCAAGAGCTCATAGGGATGCTTCACTTTTCCTTCATGCCTTTCAACGAATGCAGAAAGACTTCGACTACTTAAATCACCATCCCACGCTATTCGAATACTTTCTGGTTCAGGTTTAATTATGAAACCGACGCTTGAGACGGTTGTAATTTGCGAAATGCCTCCTTGCTTATAATAAGCCAATTCACCTGCTCTCTTTTCAGTTAATTTGCCGATCAGCGAGCAGCAATACAAGTCATTGGACTTCCTATTTGGCTGATTTTTGAATCGATAAACTCTTGCTTTTCCCAATCACCAGCGCCTAATCCTTTTACCATGTAAATAAAATTATTTGGATCGTGCATTTTTGGATCAGTTAAAATCCGAGTATATGAAGGTCCAAGGTTTAACATTGTAATTTTTCCTTTGAGTCAAGCAGTTTTTCTCGCATGATAAGTAATGCGAACTGGATTATCCACAAAACGATCTGAGTGCAGATTCCTTGGCAATGCGAAAAAGCTGGTTTTCAAATAAGACGAAAGTGGCACTTGCTCAATCTTATCAAGGTAGCCAAGCCTATGGATCATTTTTGCTGGATCATTGTGGGGAAGAAAACCCATATGCTCTAGATACCATTGTTGATTCGAACCATCAGAAAATGCCGAGAAATATTCAAATACCACAATTGCACCAGCTTGTGGCTGACTAATTTCTGTAAACGATCTTTTCAATATAACTTGAGCTTCATCGGCATCCAATGCTTTCTCCGCTTTAAGAGCTCCTGCTAGGTATAAAGCAGTCCCATGGCAATTTGCCTCTGCGCCAGCTGGAAGCAGGCTGGCGATTTTTTGGTCGAGATAGCCTGTATTCATTTTATCCAGATGTTTCAAATAAAAAAGGGTATTT
>CAZFPU010000081.1:0-9074 GCA_964521145.1 uncultured Methanosarcinales archaeon
CACACACAGATCATTGGGTGGTAGTTTGTCGCAATGGCCTGAACCCAATACCTAACATTGGAGAGCAGCTCATGTAGTACTTTTTTAATAATCGGGAAGCCCCATCCCTTTAGGGCGGGGAGGGGGTCACATCTTAGACCGGGCTCGCCAAAATCTACCAATCCTGCTCATATATCTTAAACCCAACGGAATTCGTTTGAGCGGTCGATCCAAAATAGACCCAGTGGGAATTGTCAGGATGCGACGCAGGCGTCCCTACGCGAAACTGGCCTTGGGCAGGGACTATAACTCTTTCTTGAGCCATATTCCAAATGAGTCCATCCGAACTTGTCAAGAAATCTATAACGCTGCTGCCTCCCGCTGTTGCCTTTTCTCCAAGTATTTCGTATCGGTCGCTTTCTGATTTGTAGCGTACATGCACGTTATTGTAAGATCCCGGCATTTGCACTCGCTGCGGCTGGCCAATGGCGATGCCTGAGATGCCAAGATCGTGGCGATCGATCCCCCCATGCACATTGTTATCATTTGAATACAACATGACATTGCCATTCTTGTCGATAGTTACGGAAGGCAACCAGTGGTGTTCGACAAGAAGCTGGGGATTTGACCAGGCAATCCCATCAAGGGAAGTCGAGAAGAATATGTGGTTGTTTGCGGCAACGAGTCCATCCTGGCCATAAAATACTCCGGTCAGATACATTATATAATTGCCCTGTGAAAGCCTTATGACCGCGGGATCATTGAGATGCTCATAGTGGAGTGCGGCAGCGTTTAGCACTACTCGAGGATTCGAGCATGGCTGTTTTCTATCGCCGCATGAGGCAACGTAGATGTTGTCGTGAGTCTGCCCATTGTCAAGCCAACCTCCGAAATACATTTTGAGAGCGCCTCCATTCATTACTAAGTCCGGGGAGTAGATATTTGGACCGGACATGACCAGCGTTTGCTGTGTACTGGACTGGTTGCATGATAGGCAGCCACAGAGTGAAACGCATTCACTGCTCGATTGGCAGGCACTGCATACCATTGCCTGACACTGCAGGCAGAAAAGCTCCTTCTCTTCAGGGGTCCTTTCCTTTTTGCTGTCACTAGAACAGGCCCCAATCAACAATGCAATGCATAACCAAAGAATCAAGAATGCCATACGATGACTATGCAGTTTCATGTTATAACACTTCGTTGGGGATTATATAATTGTTTTGCCAACTTATGACACCACAGTTCAAAATACAAACTTTAATATGCAATCGAGTAGACTTTTTCACCACTACACTGACGCGTAATAATAATGACTCTCTACCTCATCGGCATTGGACTAAACGACGCAAAAGACATAACGCTCAAGGGCCTTGAATTGGTAAAGAAAGCAGATGTCGTCTATCTTGAGAGCTATACCTCAAAACTAAACACCAAGGTAGATGAATTGGAAAAACTGTATGGCAAAAAAATCACCATAGCGAATAGAAAAGCAATCGAGATCGATTCTGATACGATCCTTCTTAAGCAGGCAAAGTCAAAAGGGGTTGCATTGCTTATTGTTGGCGATGTATTTTGCGCAACGACCCATTCCGATCTATTTTTAAGGGCTAGGAAGCTGAAAATTTCCATTACGGTTGTGCATAATGCCTCTGTCTTAACCGCTATTGGGATTACCGGTTTGCAGCTATACAAGTTCGGAAAAGTAGCAAGCATTCCGTATGCCAATGAGAATGTGGAAGTTCCCTATGATGCTTTGAAGCAGAACCAATCAAATAACCTCCACACCCTTTTTTTACTGGATTTAACCGAAGAGGGAACCAACAGCTTACCCATTCCTGATGCTATCCGTTATCTGTTGAAAGTCGAAATGAAGCGAGGTGAGCAGGTTTTTACTGAGAAGACAATCTGCGTTGGCTGCGCAAAATTGGGAAGCAAAGATCAGATCATCAAATACGGCAGCGCAAAAGAACTTCTAAAGCACGACTTCAAGGATGGGATGCAGTGCCTCATCGTACCATCCAAGAAACTGCATTTTATGGAAGAGGATGTTTTGGCGTTGTATAGGTGATTATTTCTTGCCTTACTCATTCTTTTAAGCTAAAATAGTCTAAACCATGGGAACTATGCTGGTTCGCGTTGTTTGGTGCTTGTTTTTATTCCTTGCAAAGATGATAAACCAATTCAAACGCTTTGAGCAATTTGCTTTCATCAATGACAAGGATATGCTCATTCGAAGAGATCAACGCATCGATGATGCTTATGTCATTGTCTGCGAGCTCATTTGCAATGATGGAAAATACGCCCGGGGTCCTTTTTAGGATTTTGGGATAGCTTATCTCGATCATCCCCACTTCCTTGTTCTCTTCGAGAATGACGTTTTTGGGAAATGTTTCCTTTATCTTCTCGAAATTTTTTTTATCGATAATTAGCGTCAGAGCATCTGCGCCTTCCAAAATTCGTACAATATCGTGGCTTTGGAAATCAACTAGCTTGTCAGGCCTTCCAAGCTTTGTCTTTACGACATCGGTTCTTTTGAGAAGCAAGGTCGACATGCTTGTCTTGGTGCTTATCTTGGCTTGTTTTAGGATAGCGAAAGCAGAAGGAGTTTCTTCATCTTTTTTTTGAGGGCTTTTTTCGTATCTTCGAATCGCGCTGATGACAGAATCAAGCGATGCATCTATTTTTTGCGATTCGATGATATATTGGGCAAGGCTTCGTACATTGACAATGTCTCTCATCATGCTTTTTTTAATGGCAATATCGGTCTCGATTATCTTCCAGACATACGCCCTGATATTCTCGATTTTTCGCTTCATGATTTGGTTAAAATGTGTCAGATTCTTAAATTTTGTGCAAAATTTGTCAAAAAAGTAGGAAAAATGGCAAATTTGGTCATAAGGGATTTAAAGAGGGTTAGGTTCCGCAAAACCGCATGGCAAAAATAAAAGTAGCTGTTTTCGATAATGTTGAAGTCGGCGTTCTACAAGAAGCGATGAACAGCATATATCCAGGCATTGAAGGTCCATTAATAGAATACATTACAATAAAAGACAAATTCGGAAAAAAAGATCAAGCGGCTTTAGTTGAAGCAATGCAGGGATTTGATGGCGCTGTTGTAAGAAGCAGCACTAATTTCTTCGAAGCAATTTATCAACTGCCTAATTTGAAGTTCATTGGAAGAGCAGGTATTGGGGTTGATAGCATCGACGTAACCAAGGCTTCCAACAATGGGGTGTTTGTTTTTTATGCTCCCGATTCAAATAGTGCTTCTGTGGCTGAGATGGTTTTTGGACAGATGGGCGAGTTAGAGCGAAAAATCGGCTGGCAACATGGTCAATTATCACAAGGTGCCGATGAAGGTTCTGTGAAAAAAAATGCTCTTGGCAAAGAGCTGTATGAAAAGACAATTGGCATTGTTGGAGTTGGCAATATTGGAGCAAAGGTTGTTTCTCTGGGTTTGGGATATGGGATGAATATCCAACTCTTTGATGCAATTAAGCAAGAAGGGGAAATCTCTTCGCTAGTTTCATCTGAACTAAGAAAAAGAGGATTACTAATCGCTGATGCATCCAAAATGACTATTACCGGAAATTTGAACGATCTGCTGTCGCAATCTGATTATGTAACAGTACATGTTCCTAAAATGGATGGGACTGTGGGGCTTATCGGAGCAGGAGAACTACGCCAAATGAAAAAAGGAGCAGTTCTTATTAACAATTCTCGCGAGGGAATCGTTGACGAATATGGTGTCTTAGAAGCCCTTCGCGAAGGGCATTTGCGGGCATACGTAACCGATGTTTTAGAAAAAAAATCCCCTCTTCTTGGACACAATCAGGTAATTGTTACGGCGCACACAGGGGGCAATACTAAAGAAGCCCAAGTAAAAGCAGCGAAGATGATAGGGGAGAGCATTGCTTCATATGTTTTGTCTGATGGAAAAGAGACTATACGAGCATACAATCACCCTTCCATGGATGACTCACTAATGGCCACATACAATCTTACCAGAATTATGAGCGCATTTGCGGCACAATACATCGATGGGATGGACCAGAAAATCAAGGAAATGCACATCCAGGCCACTGGTCTTACTTCTTATAACCCCATGGCTATTAAAATGTCAGCAGCTGCCGGAACTGCATTAAGCTATGCAAAATTAAATGGCCGGGGGTATTTCCCGGCATTGGGCTTTTAGAAAAAGATGGAACTAAAATATACGCTAGCGAAGCAAAAGGTGCAAGACCTGGCTTTGCCTCGGAAATTTCAATTGATTATGCTTTGAAAAATGGTGAACATTTACGCTTTCGTGGGCAAATCGAGCCAACGGGAACTGGCGGCATAGTATATGTTCTGAAATCCATTGGAGATTTCAATGGGAGAGGAATACAACTGACTCCAACACGATATATTCTTGCCGAGCATCCTGACGTTCCAAATCAGATTGGAAGGGTAGGGAGTGCCGTTGGGGATGAAAACATCAATATAACCCATTTTGAGCTGATGAAAGGATACAGCAATCGCAATCTGATCGCCTGCGCGCTTAATGATGGCAATGAAGTTCCAAGAGGTCTATTGGATAGGATCAAAACGGAGACAAGCGTGGGCATGGGTCCCAAGGCAAGCAGAGCATCAGTAGTGGATCTTCGAAATTATAATCATTAAAGACAGATAAATTCTGTTTCATCAATTAGATCAAAATTTCACATCCCACTGGACATTCTGCCGTCAGCTATTTAATATGCAAATTCTATAATTTAACTATGAGCAAAGGCAGTACAAAAAAGATCTCAACTCCAAAAAAGAGCAAGAAGTTGGCGGAATTTATTGGCATCATGCTTGGTGATGGCAATTTGCACTTCTACAAACGAGGAAAGAAAGTTGGAGTTTATATGGTTCGGATTGCCGGAAATTCAAAAAAAGATTCTCACTATCTCAGAAACTATGTCGCACCGCTATGCAAAAAGCTTTTCAATATAGAACCAAAATTCTATCTCCAACCAAATAAAGATTGCCTCTATGTCCTAATGCACAGCAGACGATTGGTAGAATTTCTGATGCTCAAAGGACTTAAGTCTGGCAATAAAATAGTTAATCAAGCGACGATGCCGGCATGGGTCTGGGAGCGCAAATCATGGCTTGCGGCATGTATAAGGGGCTTGGTCGACACCGATGGCTGTATCAATGAAATGACTCCTCATTGGCCTGGGTTGTTTCAGTTGAGTTTTGAAAATAGGAGTTTTCGATTGCTAAGTGATTATAGGGCAGCATTGGTCCATCTGGGGCTTAAGCCGTCAAAAATCTGCGGAAGCAGAACCAGATATGGGACAAAAGTCTATCTTTCAAGCAAAAAAGAGATTGGAAAATACCAAAGGCTGATCGGATCGAACAATCCAAGAATCTCTTCCAAATTTGAGTTTTTTCCCCATTAAATTTAAAAAGCTTCTATTAATCTCCAATAATGCTCCACAGGATTCGATCTTTATAGCCCCGTAGAAGAGCAGCTTTTGCTGTTCTGCGGAGTGTAGCGGTCAAATTTCTTAACGGAAGTTGGGAAAGACAAGTCATACTGCCCTTTGGAGGCGGTGACCCAGGTTCGAATCCTGGCGGGGCTACTTTTTTACCCAAAAGCAACAAAATCACAACTTCTTTGGATCATAACCGCCTAAATCCAATTGGATACTCTTTTAAATCTTAAAATTCACCTAAAATTCATGAAACGAATCACTCAATTCGCAATTTTCCTATCAGTATTCTCATCAATCTATTTTTTGTTAAATTGGTTTGTTTTTTCTCAAATTGCAGTATACCTTGGCATAGAAAAAAATACACTGTATTGGGCCTTGCTACTCTTTGCTACCTTCTCTTTTCTTATCGCAACCCTAATCGAGAACAGCATGTCAAATCTCTTGAGCAAGTCCATTTATTTCTTGGCATCAGTATGGATGGGTTTTTTGTTTATCCAATCAACCATTTTTTTGATCGCTTTCATCGCTCATTTTATTAATCGCCACCACCTTTTTTTGAGCAACCCTCTTGGGGCTTTCGTTGGGTATGTCCTTCTTGGCTTAGGCATCTCAATTAGTTTGTATGCTTTGTTTAACGCCTGCAGAATCAAAATAAAGAAAATCACTATACAAAACAAAAAAATAAAGCACCCGTTACATATTGCCCATCTCTCCGATCTGCACCTTGGGCCAATACACAAATACGCCTATCTGGAAAGAATAGTTAAAAAAGTAAATGAGCTCAAAGCAGATCACGTGATGATAACTGGGGATTTAATAGATGGTCCTGGGAAACTCCCTGATGACCTTTTGGAAGATCTCAACAAGATCAAAGTGCCCATTTATTATTCCGTTGGCAATCATGAACTCTATATCGGGATAGATCATGCAAGACGCCTTATAAAAAATACCAAGGCCCATTTCCTTGACAACGAAATGATGCATACAAAGGACATGACTGTGCTGGGTATCGAGCATTCTGAGGATAATGGGATCCTTGCGAAGAAACTGCCAGCCTTTTCTATCGATAAGAACAAATTCAATGTTCTGCTCTATCATGCTCCTGAGAACCTAGAAGATGCGTGCAAAGCGGGTATAGACCTCATGCTCTCTGGGCATACTCATGCAGGGCAAATCTTTCCCTTCAATTTTTTGGTAAAGCTGCGTTTTCGAAGAATCTATGGGCTTTTTGAGCATAACGGGACCTTTTTACATATCACTTCAGGAAGCGGGACGTGGGGACCTCCGATGCGTCTTGGAAGCGACTGCGAGATAACTCATATCGAGATAGTGCCCTCAGAAAAATGAAAGAATCGATGTTTTCCATTTCTAATTCCCTTCTTTAGATCGCTCTTTGAGAATCATGCATGGGTTTCCATGGGTGGCAATTTGCAATGTATTGGACCCAATGACTGGCACATTTTGAGAATGCGTGTCATATTTTTCAAAGATCAAAGGGGCCACTTTGCTCATTCCACACAATACCTTTTAATATTTCTTTGAATGTTGTCAAATAAAAATGCAAGAAATCACGCTTCGTCCATTTTCACTTAAAGATAAAGGGCGCTTTGATAAGGAATATCTGAAGCTAGAATACCCTCTGGCAGAGCATAGCTTCTCTTGGCTTTATTTATGGAGTGATTGCTACAAGAATATGCAGTGGGCGGCAATCAACGATAATCTATGCCTTTTCAATACATTTGAAGGAACGAGAAGTATCTGGGGCCCACTATTTCCTGGCAATAAACTAAAAGAAACATTAGAAATATGCTTTGATTTATGCAACAATGAAAATAAAAGAAATAATGCTAGTCAATTCACATCACTGCTCTATATTCCAGAGGAGCTGAAAGAAAATTATGAAAAGACCCAAGGATTTGAACTAAAAGAACAAAACCAGGATTATTGGTACAGGCGCATCGAATTAATCGAGCTTACCGGCGAACGATACAGCAAAAAACGCAACCATAGGAACCATTTTGTGAGCAGCAATTCGTATTCTGTGGAGGATTACGATAGGGAAAAGCATCAAGCTGGATGTATCGAACTGCTCGATAAATGGATAGCGCATAAAAAAGAACATGTAAAGCCAGAATACCACGCAACGCTTTCTTATGAATACGACGCCAACAAAAAAGGGCTTGAGCTTGCCAAAGAATTTGGACTGATAGGGATTGTCGTGTATGTGAATGGAAGCATTGAAGGCTATAGCTTTGGCGAGAAGGCAAATGCAATTGTAAGCACAGCATTCTTTGAAAAGACGAACGTTGCAATAAGGGGCCTCTCGGTCTTCATCTATTGCGAATTCGCCAAAAAATGCGATACAGAATTTATTAACGCAGGAGAAGATTGGGATGTCGATTACCTTAAAGATATAAAACAGGATTATCTTCCCTGTATGGTTCGCAAGAGTTACAAGCTAGAAAAGATATAAAAACAGCCTTCTAATTCTTCGTCTATGGTTGATTTCAAGTCAATAGAGTCAAAATGGAAAGCAAAATGGGCGCAAGATAAGGTCTTTGAGCCAAGCGTGAAGCCTGGGCAGAAGAAATTCTTTGGCACGTTTCCTTATCCCTACATGAATGGCTTTCTGCACATGGGCCACTTCTATTCGATCATGCGCCTTGAAGTGTTTGCACGATACAAACGCATGCAAGGCTATAATGTATTATTTCCCCAAGGATGGCACTGTACTGGAAGTCCAATTGAAGCCGCGGCAAAAAGGGTTCGAGAAGAAGAGCCAAAGCAGATCGAGAGTATGCGAAAACAGGGTTTTTCAGATGCTGAAATAAAAAGATTTGCAGATCCAAAATACTGGACTGAATTTTTCCCAAAAAAAGCGCAGGAAGACTTTACCAACCTTGGCCTTAGCATTGATTTTCGAAGAAGTTTCATCACAACCGATCTTAATCCCCATTACGATAAATTCATCCAATGGCAATTTAGAAAGCTCAAGGAAAAAAACTATGTCATAAAAGGAAAGCACCCGGTCGTGTGGGATCCACAGGAGAACATGCCGGTTGGAGATCACGATAGGATCTCAGGAGAAGGCGAGGTTCCGCAGGAATTTTTGCTGATCAAGCACAAGCTTGATGATGGGCGAATAATCGTTACCGCAACGCTTAGGCCAGATACCATTCTTGGCATTACGAATCTGTATATCAACCCTGAAGTCATCTACAAGGAAATTGAGATTGGCAATGAACATTGGATCGTCTCAGAAGAATGTATTCCAAATCTTGAAGCGCAAAATTTTAATCCAAAAATAATTGGAGATGTTGCTGGCACAGACATCATTGGAAAAAGGGTTGCTGTTGTCGGTGGAAGAAAAGTGCTATGCCTTCCTGCAACCTTTGTCGATGCATTTTTTGGCACAGGGTTAGTGCATAGCGTGCCTTCTGATAGCGCCGATGATCTTATTGCGCTTTGGGATATCCAAAAAGACAAGGCACTGCATGCGCAGTTCAAGCTGAATTCTTCGGAGGTCGAAGCAATCGAGCCAATTGCGGTCTTAGTGACCCCTGAACTGGGGGAGATCCCGGCGCAAGTGATGCTCAAGAACGGCCGACCCGCCACCCAGGGGACGTGCCC
>CAZFPU010000082.1:0-9029 GCA_964521145.1 uncultured Methanosarcinales archaeon
AAAGGGCTGTCTGCACGCCTTTGCCACCGTATCTAGAATCCTTATCTCTGAGTTCCAGTGCTTCGTGGGCGCCAGTAGAAGCGCCGCTTGGAACGATCGCAGACGCAAATAATCCATCAGAATAAACAAATGATTCAACCGTTGGATTTGCCCTAGAATCTAAGACCTCTCTTGCAATTATCTTTGTAATTTTTGACACGAAACCACCCGAATGGATGGTTTTTTGTGATTATTTAAAGATTGTGAAAGAAAACAGCGGATCACTTATCCAAAAAATCCGCGTTCTTATCCTGCGGCCAATCGATGAACTCGAATGCCTGGAATTCTGTGTCAGTCATTTACAACCACCTCCCTTTACATCATACAGAATCATCAAAATTTATATAACTACGCTACATAAACTATATAGTTGAAGAAGAAATATGTAGTTTATTGTTTGCCATACATGGGCACTACCAGAGACGCATATGCCTTTTGAAGCAAGATCAAAGCTACCGGAGTGTTAAGCGCGTTTGCGAGATCGGTCTTGTTAAGAGCATCGAGAATCAAGGGAGTCTTGTCGGCTGATTCGTACAATCCATTGATTCCTCTTTTAGCATTGGATTGCAATGGGTCTGAGATGAATGTAACATAGGTTGCGGCAACATTCGATACCCGCTCCCTAGCGTATTTTTCCAATTTTTCAGGATTGATTTGAAGTCCGGGCTGTGCCATCGCTTTGCTCGATGCGCTTTGCAGCTCAATCCCTTCGTCGACTGCCTTGTAGATGGGATAATGAGAGGCATCAAATAGATAGCTAGAGATTGAAGCATCCTTGATTAGGTCCCAATGGGGTCCTTTTTTCGCTGATGCATGCACCTTATCAATTTGGGCCTGCACTAACTGGGAAAGGTCACTCTGCAGGTTGGCAAATAGAGCGGATCTGGCTTCCGATAGTTCAGTACCTACTGCTGCATCCATCTGATTAAAAAGAGCCGCACAGTTTATATGCTCTCCCTACATAGACTATATAGTTTGAAAAAATTTATATAGGCAATCTTTATGTGCTACATATTCATGATAAAAGAGATGTATCGCAGGAAGATCCAGCTGGTGGCAGGCGTCACCTATACTGTTTCTTTGCCAAAGGAATGGGTGAAAAAGAACAATCTCGGAAATAAAGGTGAAGTTACCCTAAGTGAGAGCAGTGATGGGTCTTTGCTTGTTTCCCCCCACGCGCATGCGAAAAGCAATAAAATAGAGACGTTTGAATTGGACGTAGATGCGTACAAGGAAGACCTTGGGCAAATCCTGTTTGTATTGTACTATCTTGGGGCGCAGAACATCAACATATTCTCAAAGCATGACTTGTCGCATGAGATGAGATCCAAAGTGAAAGACACCGTCCAGTACATGGCGGGCACCGAGATAATTTTCGAGGATGCGCGGCATATGAAGATCATTGTCCTTCTGGATAAGGCAAAAGTCGATGTGAATCAGATATACTTTCGGGCGGCGCTTTTGATCAAATCATCAATTGATAGCATCCTGCATCATTTTTCGATACAGGAAGTCACAAGAAATGAAGAGGAGGTCGATAGGCTCTACCATCTCATGTCAAAGATAATTCTCTTGGCACATACGAACACCGAAGTACTTGCCTCCTCAAAGATAGAAAACACGTTTTACCTTACTTCGTATCTTCTTATCGCGAAGAAACTAGAGAATATGAGCGATCGCATCTTCACTATTGCCGAGCTACTGGAAAAGGAGCCAAAGAGCATAAAGGAAGTAACAAAATTGCTTGAGATCACCAAGAACCATATCGATTCTGCGATGAGCTTTTTCATGAACCGAAACAACAAGAGTTATAGCAAGACCGACAAGAAAGTGTTTTTGGAACTAAAAAAAGATGTGGACAAGATAAAGAACATAAAGATCCTCATGCAGATCGACGATGTTATCAGATATCTAGAGGACATCGAGGAAGAACTGACCAATATTTCCTTCTATACAAAATTGATAAAGCAGAAGATACTATAGATAGATCAAAGAGTTTGATGCAATGGCGGTGTTTGAGCCTGGAGCATAGGTTTTCTTGATAGATGATATGCATTGAGGCCTTTTTTAGGCTCAGGTATATGGTAAACAGAATCAACTTCTCGAAGGTGCTGTCTTGCTCGACAGATATGGGCCTCAACCGTATGATACGTTACCCCCTTGCTAATCGGAGTATGCAGCTTGTCCTTTAGGTGATCCCTTGATGCGCTGCCTGTTTGGATGAGCTCTGCAAGATACAACGCAGCTTTTTGCCAAATCTGCACCCGTTCGTGGTTGTCAGTGTTCTCAAGAAATGCTTTCCCGCAGAATGAATAGACAATTAGACCCGGAATATGAATTGGAAGCGTATGAGAGAGGCTTGCGAGGGATTGGCTTTGGTCAAGCTGGTACGATTCTATTGGATATGTGCGTTGACTATCGATTGGTTCAAGCATAAAAGAGGAGGTTATCCTTGAAAAACCAAGCCCTGCTATTTTTTTCTCAAGTGAACCCATTAATTTTAGGACTGATTTTTCATCATAACCACTAGAATCAAAATCGTGCATGATCAGATCCCGGGTAATCTTTCCCCCCGAACGCATCAGTGCCGAGAGCAAGTAAGCCTCCTCGATGCCCAAAGGGATTGCTTGAGGCAGGTGATAGATTCTCTTTGCACTACTGGGGAACCATTCGCGGGACTTGTTGGATCAAGATCTATATTAGCCTCAATCGATTTTGCAGCAAGTACATCCTCTATTTGCAGAGCCATTTATCGGAGAGAATACTCAATTCATTATAAAGGTACTTCAGCTACAGAAAGATGCTAACCCGAGGCAGCGAAGTGATTAGATACAGTTGAACAAAAAATCAACCGATATAATCCATCTCTTGACCAAACGATCCTTTCAGTTTCTTCAAAGCAGCCTGCTTGGATACCTCTCCAAACTGCTCGGTTTTCTTAAGGACCTCTTTTTCAACATCCTTGATCTCCTTATCAAGGCGTTTCATGTCAAGTTTCAAGGATAACTGGGAATTTAATACCTTGAGGATTTCTCGAGCCCCAGTGATGCCAAGATACATTGGATGGCCATACGTCTCAGCCAAAAACGCGATAGCAGGCAGGTTTCTTCTCTTTGCTAGGCCAACTAATAATCCTGAGATACCAACAATTGGTCCTACGACCCCATACAATTTGTCATTGACCATGCTACTCTTGTATTTTTGAACGATTTTTTTGGAATTTCCCGTGCAGAATACTTGTGATTTCTTTGGAACCTCAGCAAGCCCAATGCCGCCTAGGGTTATTATTTCAGAACCTTTGGATTTTACGATGATATCAAGGAGTTGATCAGAAAACTCATAGCTGCTTACCTCATCAGTTGGCTGCACATCGCCTGCTAGAAGCAATAGATCTTGTTTTCCAGGCCTTTTTTTATAGAAGAGCTCAACCATGGGCAATTCAACAAGATTGCTTTCATTGACAAATACCGAGTGGGGAAATGAATATGAAGTGATCTCCATGATTTTTGTCGCCTTTAACTCATCAATAAGAAAATCGACCGCGACCTTGCCTACATTGCCAATGCCTGGCAAACCTTCAATGAATATTGGCTTGTTTAAAGAAGGGAATTTTCCTATCGTATCAAATCGCCATCTGCTCATTTAGACCTCTTTCAGCGTATCTACGCTGGCAAAAAGGGGCCTCACTTCGTTCGACCCCTGGAAGCTTTTTTTTATTTTCTTTTGAATGATCAAATACTGATCATACACGAACTTCTTTCTGCATTTCCTGCCTAGCTTTTCTTCGATATGAAGCGTACTTATCTTCTGGACTGTATTTTGCAGGTTTGGGAGTTTGCGCAGCTCCACCACAATCACATTGTTCTTTTAGAGTATAATTTCCGCAAGCGACGCATCGCAGCAGATCCTTCATTCCTGTATCCTCACGAATGTTGCGGTGCCTTCATGCTTGGTCATACAATTGATTGCAGCTTCCTGCGTATCCTTGATAAGCTTCTCAGCAATCTTGTAATCCTTTGCCGTAATCTCGACATGAAATGATCCTGATCCAAGGTATTTGATGACCACGTGTTCCTTGTCTACATCCTGCGCTCTCTGCAGGCTTTCTTTGACGATCTCAACGCCATTAGGGGCATAGCTTTGCAGCTTTAGAGTTCCTTCAATCATCACGCTCTGCTCTGAAATACGAGAGCTGATCGCCTCTTGCAGGGCTGTTAGTATCTTATCCTCAAAAGGCAGATCCTTAAGCGAGGCACTGCCCGCAACAACTGATTGAAAAAACTCATACAATGTCGCATGATTCTTTTGGATCGATTTGGTAACGGTCTCAAAGAATTTCTTGGAATCTATCTTAAGATCACGAGCAACGTACTCTAAGATCTTCTCAGCCTTCTGCTGCTGCTTCATCTCATCGATCTTCTGCCGTCTTTGGGTTTCAGTTACTCTTCTGAGCGAAAGATCGATGTGGCCCCTATCCTGATGAATTCTTAGGACCTTGCAGACTATCTTTTTTCCTTCCCGAACAAAATCCCTGATGTTTCTTATCCTTCCCGGGCTTACTTCGGAAATGTGGATCATGCCCTGCTTGTCAAACTCATCAAGAACCACAAAAACAGAATGGAACTGCACTTTAGAAACGGTACAGAGGACTAACTCATCCTCTTCTGGCATCCCTTCTTTTTGTAACAGCATGATTACGATAGCACTTCTAGGATCCGTGCCTTTACTCTGCTCTTTCCGCCAGCTGGCTCAGCCAAAGTCTTTTGGCATACTAAGCATATGACTTTTGTCGATGCCTTGCCAAACATGGTCTGCTCATTCTTGCATTTTGGGCATCTAATCTTCACGAATTTGCTTGTTGCGTCTCTTGTTTTTCTCATGGGAATCCCTCGACAATTATTGTTTTAGGAGAGGTGGATGATTTATAAAGGTTACTATCAACGTATCTAAGACCCTGTTTAAGAACATTATAGGCGTTTAGCATCATCAGGTCGAGCCTTGCGATTCTTGGTGATTAGTATGTTGCGGGGCAGCCACACCTTCTATGCAAACAATGATAGGCGAGAAGATGCTAAACGCCGAAAGCGTAATAGAATGTTTAAATTTAGGTCTCAGCGGATCTAGCTGGCAAAAAGGGGACAAGACTAGTACACTTTTGTGTAGGCGGACGCTGCACTCGACCCAATACACAATCAACAAACTTTAAATAAATTAAGAAAATTAACCAAGTATGGACATCAAAAAATCGAATCTTATCCATCTTCTCTTTTTGATCGCTTTAATCATCTTTGTTGTGCTGCAATTTAGAGGATTATTCGTGCCTGCCGATGGAGATGAAGATATCTATTTTTACATGGGAAGATTAGTGGCAGAAGAAAATATGCCCTATAGCGATTTCTTCTTTGCGCATCCGCCCCTGCATATCCTAGCATTTGCATTTCTATACAAACTGGCTGGATTTAATCTGTTTATCTTCAAGTTAGTTCCCTTGCTTTCGATTCTGGTTTCAGTTTTTTTCCTCTTCAAGATAATTGAAAAAAAATTCGATGGAGCAACTGCACTCATTGCAAGCATTCTATTCTTATTTTCCTTCATCATATTGTTCAATTCAGTGAATGCGTTTGGGGTCAATCTTGCGCTGGCATTCCTGTCTGCAGGATTTTATTTTTTTGAGATTAAAGAAAAACCAGTTGTTGCCGGGATTTTGTTTGCTTTATCTGCGCTCACACGATATTATGTGATCCCCATCCTCATTATTTTTTTATTGTACTCTTTTTTCGTCTCAAGGAAAAAAACACTCAAGTGCGGCATTGCCTTGGGGCTTTTGTTTATAATTGCCCAAGTATTGTTGATTCTATTATTGGGTCAAAGCTACCTTGCAGCGACGCTAGAATACCATCTGCATAAGACAGAGGCGGCAAATAAGCACGAGATCCTAAAAGAAGTATTTTCTCTTAACATCCCTCTTTTTGCACTGTCATTGCTATCATTATTTTGCTGGAAAAGAAAAGGATTGTGGCCAATTGCACTTATGTCAATTGGGTACTTGGCATTTTTACTTCTGCAGCCACGCGTGTTCCCTTTTTATTTCATTCCATTGCTTTTCTTCCTGGCAATGCTTGCATCCGTTGGCATTGTTTATTTTTTTGAAATGTTAAAGGATAAGAAATGGGATTTAGCCATGATAATTGGATCATTTTTGCTGCTAGGAGCATATATTCGGTGGCTCTTTAGCGCAAAAATTGATGTGATCATCATGGTTTTGGTCACAATCCTTGCGCTACTCATTATTTATCTGACAAAAATCCAAAAAAGAATGATTGTAGCGTTGATTCTTGGATCGATGCTGCTTCTCAACACGACTCAAGATGTTCTATTCCTAGAAAAAGTGAAATTTGATGAGTTTATAGTGCCAAACCAGATCGGCCAATTGCTCATTGAAAAGTATCCTAACACAGAAGTCATCGGAGACGCACTTGCTCCTTTGGTCGCTTTGCAAACAGGGCACAAAATAAAAGAGAATCTTGTTGATCTCAATGAGCAGGTCTTTATGACCAATATCCTAAATCCAGATGATTTTGCAAAAAGAATTTCCAATCGCGAATTCCCCCTTATCATTGCAAGCCAGGAAGGGATATTATTGCAGCAGCCAATCCGGGATGTAATAACTAAAACATGCAAGATCGCAGCCCGATATAAGGATAATGTCTGGGGTGAGTATCTGGTGTTTGATTGTTCCTAGGACAACAATAATGCAACCCAGTAAAAACTAAACCCAACGGCGCTAACCAAACAAAAATAAAACAACAAGTTCATGAGATGAATATCATAAAAATAAGCCAATTAAACAAAAATAATCGGTTAAGGCCAGGCACATAGAATAGTACCCGTGCACTAAGATATAGATGAAATCAATGCGCGACGTGTTGAGAGCGCCTAAATGTTCCCGCTTTTGAAAAGAGTTCTGGAACTAAAAAATAGAAAAATGACAAAAACCAGAAGTTAGACAAAAACCAAATCAAGAATTTTTATTGGAACTCTACTTTCTTCGCCCTAAAGCCGGATTTCTGCATATGCATTTTCTTGCAAACGGTGCACTCATATCGAAGATCGGTCTTCTTGGTCATCTTCTTTCCGGTCATCTTGAACTTGGAGATCGCGGGCTTGCTGTATCTGCCCCTGTTCCCAGTGCCCCTTGCCTGGCCTCTTCGCCTCGCTCGAACCTTGCTCCCATAAGTCATGCTGCTCGGGTTTCTTTTCTTGTTCTGAGCGACCTTGTGCTGCGTATGCTTTCTACAGTAAGGACAAAATCGATTCGTATTCTTGGGCAATTTCATGTGGCAAAAACCACCAGTAATCAGGTGGTATGATTTGTTTTTCTTCAGAGAGGTTTTTGAACACGTCAGAATCCACTAAGTTTATTTCCCCGAGGGGCCTCTGAATGAGCGGATTCTAACGATTTATAAGGAGATATGAGTCATTTAAAAAGGTTTCTGTGAGGTTTTTAAGCCAATGCAGAGTTACAAATCAATCAAAAGGCCCAATGCGGCCTTGCCCTATCGCATTATTTCAGTAACTTGTTTTCTGTTTCACTTGCACTAAGATAAAGAAAACCTGTATTTTGAATAAACAGTAAAAATGCGAAAATTGAGTGAACACATTTGATTGAAGATCGAATAAAAAAATCCTAGAAATAAAATAGTCGCGAAAACCCTACCCCTTTATCTCTTCAACTTTCCCTTTCCCAATCAATAGATCGGCAATCACCATCGGTAAATTGGCAATGTCTTCTTCCTCAAATGGACCGTATTCCTCAAGCTCAGTTCCGACAAATTTGGGAACAGAATATAAAAATCGAACCAATTTAGTGTCTCGCGCCTCCTCAAGAAAATCCTTGCCTTGCGTATGATCGGCATCAAGTTGTAGTGTCTTGTGTGGCAATTCCGGCTGCCTTCCGACGATAAGATTGTTTGCCACGTGGTCTCGAAAAGCGCCTAATACGGAAGCGATATCTTCAAAAAGCTGCTTTTCCTCCTCAAGAAAGGTGGAGATATCCATGATATTGACTTTTGTCCTGCTTTTTATGATCGCGAAATTGATGATCTTCTTCTCTCGCCGATCATAGAGCTCTTTGATTATTCGCCTAGCATTCTCTATCTGCTTCTCCGCCTTCTTTCGCTCCTCATATGAGAAGATGCTATCTTCCTTCTCAAGGACTTTAAGCTTATCCTGAAAGTATTGCACGAAATAAGTGTAGAATGAAGGGTCAAGCTTTTGCAGATCCGCTACGTCGCGCTCTTTCTTTAAAATCTCAAAGAGCGTCTCATAGGTAATCGTAATGTCTTTTGAGCTGTTCATAAGTCCCCCAGTGCTCAAAAAGGTTAAAATCTTTAAAATAATTTGCTTTTTGAGGACATGTTGGGAATTCTATAAATAATTTGGAGCGGATGAAGGCGGTGCGACGGATTTTTGCTCAAAACACCGCAAAAATCCTTCTCGGCACCCCGCAGGGGCCTCCCCCGCCTCGCGCACGCCACGTGGCGCTGGATACGACGGGGGCCCCCTACGGGGTGTCGCATAGGCAGCCGTTTTTCGGCTGCCGTCCAGCCGCCTTTGTTGCACGCATGTCTATATTTTAAACTTTTTAAAAGGGATTTTCTCCAATATTTCTTCTTATCGTCACTGAAAAGGCAATAATTTATAACCATCCTTCAATTATTTAGAAATATAAAATGGCCCAGCTAACGTATAAGGATCTGCAATTCGAGAAAAAGGAAGACATGGTTAGAGTGCACTTTCTCAAGATATTCTATTTTGACATCCAAAAGGGGCTGCTTGAGAAGATCGCACCGTTCTCTATTGAAAAGCATACCATCGAATTCGAAAGGATTGCGGAAGAGAGCGCACGAAGGAAGTTCAATGTGATCATAGACAAAGGATTTTTGCAACTCACGAAGCGGATGAATCAAAAGCCCGCTTACTATATACAC
>CAZFPU010000083.1:0-8964 GCA_964521145.1 uncultured Methanosarcinales archaeon
AGTGATCTCTCAAATCGCATCAAGTATCTTGGTTTCCTATCGGTTGACTCGATGTATTCCTATTATCAGCACGCGAATGCCTTTATCCTGCCATCGCTTTGCCCGGAAAACTGCCCAAACACCATTTTAGAGGCGATGTCTGTAGGCACGGTGTCGCTTGGTTCAAGGATCGGAGGGATCCCAAACATACTTTCTCTAATCGATGATGGCCTTATTTTCGAATACAATGACATAGAAAGCATGAAAGAAAGGATCATGGGTTTTGATCGAAAAAAATATGATAAGGAAGAAATCAAGCAAGTGTTTGAAGGCAATTATTCCGCGAACGTATATTTGAAAACATATCAAGAGAGAGTGCTCGATGATCTCAATTCGCATAAGAAATAGGTCAGTCTATTCAGGGGGAAGCAGATTCAGTGAATTCAGCTCTATCGCATCATGTCCTAAACGGGCTCCTGCACCGCTGAGCGCGCTAAATATTTGCTTGGCTGAATACGGCTGTAACAAGATCGTATTTCCCTTTCTGTTTTTGAAACCAACCAATTGAACGATGGGAAGCTCTCCTGCATGCATGACCTCCGCGTAGATCTCGATTGGGTTTCTTTGAGAAAGCGGCATCTGCTCCTCCAAAAGAATGTCTCCATAGAATATATGTGCATTGTGCAGTGAATGATTGTTTAGCTGCTTCTGGGCAATGCTTGCGTAGCTTCGAATGCCCTCCACTCTCTGATTCGTATAATCTATCTTGCAAACCCGCTCCAAGTCTTGCTTGAGTGGTTCTGCGATGTGATGGCCCCAAACCAGGAATTGGTTTCCTTCTTTGTCCTGCATAAGATATTCTATTGGCGTCGTGCTTCGAATTCCCCTGATGTCGCCGCTACCATCATAATTCGCATCTATTGAACCAGAGAAATGGCCGCTTTGGCTAAAATAGCCACTGCCACTGTAGGTGCCCTGCAGCGATCCCTGCATCTTCCCTCCCTGATCGAATTGGCTGTAAGGCGTCTTGTAGGCCGCAATCGGGATTGCTCCGATGGCAATTTTCTGTCCTATGCTCAGCGCAGATACCGATCCCCTCGCCTGGCATTCCTGCACCCTGATTTGAGGTATTGTCGCAATGTTCTCATCTAGGAGTTTATTGAATACGTCTGCTTTCAAGCTATTGAGTGCGTCTCCAAAAAGCTCATATTGATTGCTTTTCTGGGATAGATGCTTGAATTGCAATCGTTTATTGAGATACTTGTTGATCTGCCAGCGCCTTGCTCCAAGTTCAGCTGTCCCTGCAACCAGCGCTACTTGGGCTAAAAGCAAAGGCGGTAACGCAATTGAAAAGATAGCACCTCCAATGACTTCCCACATGATCGCGTTTCTGTACCTGTCAGGGAGCGTTGGCTTATAGTTTTTTTCGATTCCGGCGACAGTCATGATCTCAATATCGTGGACAAACTCGTCAAGAGACTGCTTGCCGCTTGATTTTACGAGCAGGCGGTTGCTATCGGTAAAGTGCCAATCCCCTACATGGAATGGCTTGTCTGAGAGAAACATCGCAAGGCGATCGGTCTTGTTTTCAAACAATTCCCAAGCTCCTTTGTTTGAAAGAATGCTTTGCGCAAGGGGCTTGTAGTCAAGCATCGCAAGCAGCGAATCAATACTCGTAACATTTCCAAGAAAAGTGACTTCCCTGCCGCTTCTAACATCATCATGCATGAATGTGTAATCCCAACCTTTCTTTTTCCCAAAATCATAGTGGAGCCTGCTGATATTAAGGAAATTTGGGTTATACTCTCTTTCGTATATGCGTAGTGCCATAGAGGTGAAAAATAGGGCATCCAAATAAAAATACTACTGGTTTGCCATATAGTTGTTTTCTTATCTAGGTTGAAGAGCATAATAAAGTAGGCCTCAATGAACGGATGCATGTCTAGAGCAGCAGTATTCGATTATTTTTTGAAAAGGAAAGACCTTGTGATGGTAATTGTTTCTATTGGCTTGATGTAGGGTAGTTGATTTTGCCCAATGGCACTGGCCTACTGCACCTCTTTCCAGTCCATAGGAAACGACATGAAAAATAGCTGATCTCTTCCCACCAAATATATTCTTAGAAAACAAAAAATCCGTGCCTTTCATTCTTTTTTCTTGGCCTTGAACGTGCTTTTCTGCGCCTTATCAGAAATGATCGCGCTGTTGCCGGTTGGATCTTCGATCGTGATATTGAGCTTTTCCTGGCCCCCTACTATTTTCTGCAACTTCTTGAGCATATTCTTCGCTTTGTGCTTGTCATCATCATCTTCAGCGTTTTCCTTGAGATTTTCAAGCTGGTACTTTACGCGATTAAGGATGCCTTCGATATTGGTGACAAATCCCTGCGCGCTTGGTCCTGGCTCGATAGTTGTTATGTGGGGAAGCTTTATAGTCGCTTCCGCGCTTTTTACCACGCGAACCTTGAGGTCTTCCTCGCAAGAGATCTCGAAGGTGTACTTGGATGGTTCCTTTTCCTCAACCGCTTCCACATCGGATTTATGATATTTACAGCTAGTACAGGTCATTGAGAAGATATAGACCTTGCCAAAGAAAGGGACTTCAGAATCCTTTTCCATCAAGGTCAATGTTTTTGCGCCGCAGGCCGGGCATGTTTCACCTTCAACAATATCTGGCGCTCCTGATTCTGGTTTTCCCATGCAATCGAACTAGAAGGTTGTTGTTTTTAAAGGTTTTTGAAAAAATGGCGTTCGAAAAGCGACATCATTAGTCGCAACAAATCGCAAGAAAAGATGGGTTAACTAGAAGATGTATCCTTTATCCTATACACTGAATTTGTACCAAGAATTCTTGGCCAAAATCCAATTTTCTTTTTGATCATCTTATAGGCCTTTTTTTGCGCTACATAGAAGATAGTCTTAACTGGATTTACAAGGCCAAATTCTGAAACAGAGCCATAAAGCCAGAATTCGCATTCCCTCAATTTCAGCGGAGTATGGTCAAGTACATTCCCATAAATCATAAACTTGCTCCTGATAGATTCAGAAGGGATATGCGAGGTACTTCCATGCACTTTGAATTTGCTGTCTACTGAGCGCTCTCCAAGACTGAATGTGACATTCCCTTGAATCTCATACGAGCAATGATCGACTTTATTCCCCACTTTGGCAGCATCCTGATAGAGCATAAAGATACTGTGGGAGGATTTATCTCCTGGAGTCATAGCAGGAGCATGCACTGAGGCTTTGATGTGCTCTGCATGCTCAAAACTATCGACAAGGAGCTGGGCGCTAACAGTGATCTCTAGCGGGCTATCCTTGGTCCCCTTCAGATGATCCCCCAGATAGTAGAGCTTTTCTTCAGGAGCTGATATCTCAAATCCATTGTGGCCTGTCGCATAGGAATCTTTTATCATCCTGGTAAGGAAAAGGCAAAGATAGGTATTGTTTTCGTCATATGAATGCTCTAATTCGTTCCTGTTTTGCAGTGCTTTACTGAAAAATGCCGCTATCTGAATCTTATTTAGTACCATTAATTCTAATTTCGATACCTTGCTTCTTGCGTTCAACAAGTCGTTTTCGCTAAATACATTTATCGGCATCCTATTTGCAATGAAATCTGAATATAGGTTCAGATTGTAACTAAGGCTCTTATCATCAACCGATAGAGGGACGGATTCCTGGGCCCTTTTGCCATATTCCTTTTTCGCAAATGGGTCAATGGCCATCTCAAGCGTTGTCATTTGATCATCTCGATCTTATTTTGTAGGACATACTGGGAAATAAAGCCAACATCTCGCCTGATGGCGTTGTAAATTTGCTCGTTTGCCGCTAAAAAGGTGCAGCCTATGGCATTGAGCTGAATAAGACCTTCAAGCGAACCCTTGAATGAGTAAGTGTTAAACCATGGATTCTCAAGAACGACAAACCCTGCTTTGTTGCGAATATCAAAACTACAATGCTTGCTTTTTCTGCCAAGATCTTGCGTTATCGACTTGTCTGAAATTTTGAGCTCATCAGCTTGGAATGAGCTGTATTTTGATGATAAGCCAAGAGTATTGTCAGAGCTGCCAAAAATAGTAATCGTTGCGCCATAGTTTTCTCTGCCAGACGCCTTTGCGTTGGCATGTACATCTATATTTGCATGTCTGCAGTTATTTGCCGATAGGAAAACATCGAGTGCGTGAATTTCTGCGCGCGCAGGGTTTTGCCTATTGCCCTTAAGATACGATCCGGCATTCTGGAGCGGCCTTCCTTTTGTGTCAATTAAAAATCCATTGTAGCCATTATCATAGGACTGCTGCATTAGTCTTGAAAGAATGAATCCTTCACTGCCATTCATACTGCCCATATACAGCGTGTTTTTGCCAGCGGGTGGATTAAACGCGAGGTCATTGAGCATTTCCATGAAGATTTGGATACCTGCTGGTCTTAGAATCTCAAGATCAAGTTTCCCAATGGGATTCTCAGAGGAGGTCGGTTGGGGTCCAATGAGGTCCATCATCTCTTTGGCAACCGAGTAGTCGGTTGTAAGGAAATCGTAGTAGGTCTCAAAATTCTTTTTGGCCTTCTTTGCCTCCTCGTCATGATCCTCGCTATGCGCAATTACTGATTCTGGTATCCCTCCTTTTCGCTTTCCCTTGAAAGGATCCAAAGCCATATCCAATGTCGTCATTTTAATTGATACACTCCATTTCTTCTGACATATTGGCCCCAGATTCCCAAATCCTCTTTGATTTGTTGAATTACATCTGCATTGGAAGCAAAGAATGTGCACCCGTATGATCCACTCCCTGCCTGCAGGCCAACGTTGCCCTTTAGAATGAATTTTGATCTGGTTGCATACGCGCCAAAAAAATGTTCTGCACGATCTTCAATGTAAAACGCACAATCCGTTGCATCGTATCCGCAGAATGGCTGCACTGTCTTGCAATGAAATGTACTCTCTTTAGCCGAGTTTCCAAAAAAAGAGCCACCATCAATGACAGAAAACAAAGATCGATAGGAATCATAGCCAACTCCCAAGCCTTTGCCTTGGATGTTCGCGTTTACATACGCTGCATTTTTGAATACACTTCCAAACTTATCGCCCATAACTCCAATAGAGAGAATATTGCCTTCCATGCCCTTCAGACTCTTTCCAAATGAGTTTGTATCTTTTTCTTGGCCAAAATCGATAAAAAAATCATTGTGCCCCGCATGGTATGATTCTTGAATTAGCCTTGTGATGAGCTGTTCTTTCATCATGGAGGAATACGGAGGTAGGGTGTATCTCAATTCATGCACTTTCTTGACAAGAGTATCATAGAATAACTGTATGCCAGCTGGCTTTAGTACCTCAAATTCCAGCATGGAAAAATGCGTTTCGATATATCGCTCCTGATCATGGGCTGAATGAACCCGTGCATCGAGCATGTCTTCCCAATGAGTTACAAAAATGGTAAGATTTTTCTCGATTTTGGTTTTGGCTTCGATGTCTTCTTCTGAGGTACTATCGCGTATTGTTTGCGGCGCTCTTCCTGCTGTTTTCCCAGAAAAAGGATCCAAAGCCATACTGAGGGAATTCATTTTACCAGCACCACTTTGTTCCCTTTATCATAAAATGATTTTACGAGCTTATGCGATCCCTTATCTCTAAGATAAAATTCGCAGTTAGAAGGCTTTTCATGCGCTGAGTCATAAATAGCATGAACCTTCCCATCAATTCGAAATACAGATTCCTTGGCGCTCACCCCTGTAAAATTACCGATGCTACCTAAAATATGGATCTCTCCTTTTTTCATGCGAAAGCCTGGATCCCTGCTTGCTCCATAGGCAGAAAAAGAGCTGTATTCGGATAATACTCCGAGGTGGCTTAGTGCGCTTCCTTGGATGGTCGCACCAATATTTGAAGAATTCATGCCAAAATTGTGACCTACACTTCCATGGATCTCAATAGTGAGTTTACGTTTCGCTCTTCCCTGCAGATTATATGCCAAATGACTCGCAGAAAAATCCTGGGTATTCAAGACAAAATCATTATTTCCTTCGTTGTATGAAGCCTGGATGAGTTCTGAGATATAACGCCCTGCTGCCCAATCATGCGGTTTTGTATTGAAAGCGATCTCAGAAAACACCTTGTAGATGTGGGGAGGCTTGAGTGCACGCAGTGGGAATTTGTCGAAATATGTATCCCGCATATCCAGATTTTCCAGATAATGATCAAATTGCTCGATAATGGCAGCAATTGAGGAATCTCCTTCCGATTGGATAGGTTTGACATTCTCTGGTTTCTTTGCACCTTTTTTGTCAGTAAAAGGGTCTATTGCGATCCCAATATTCATTTCAAGATCACCGTGTTTGCTCCCTTGTGAAAATTGCTGCCATTGCTAAGCGCATCGTATGCATCCTTGTTAAAGACATGAAATGTGGAGTTATGCGGGTAATCATTGTGATGGTAATTTTGCTGGAGGAACCTGCCTTTAATCATAAAGTAAGAATTCTTTGCATATTCGCCAAGCATGGTATCGATCAGATTTTCTATATGCAGATACGAGTTTTTTGACTGCGAACCAGCGCCATGATCAACCGATCCCTTGAAGACGAATGTGGAATTTTCTGCGTAATGAGCAGCAGATTGCCCTGCGTTTCCCAGCACAACGCTATCTACATACTCGCAATAGGATGCATAATCATGCCCAACATCACCATGGATGGTTATTGAAAGCCTGCGATTGGGAGAACCGCGCACCATCCTTCCAAGTGCCCACATGCATCCAGCCTGTGTGTTTAGATAAAAATCATTGTGGCCGACTTGATGTGACCTATTAATGAGCAGGGTGAGAAAGCTATACGTTCTATCTTTATCATTTCCTGGAGAAATTATGCCCGGCAATTCGACATATTCCTGATAAAAACGGTTAATCTGTTGAGGGGTTAGTATTGGTATCTCATCCTCATAATACCCGCGCCGTTGCGTTCGATACAAAGCCAGGGCACTTTGGATTGTAGGATCTTTTTCGAGGTTTACATCAGACACTGCTTCGCTTTTTTTTCCTGCAGCTTTTTTTTGAAAGGGATCAAGCGCCATAGTGATGTTCATTGTGCATCGTCTCGTGAAGGTATTGGTCTTGTCCTATTAAAGAACAGGTTCCTTCCAAAAAATCCTATGGAATCATAGAGCATCGCAAAGGAATCTCTATCGGTTGTCTCGTAAAGGGAATTGAACGAACCATATTTTATCCTATTCTTGAACCCGTACCTGAATTTGTCTATTAGTGTTCCGCCAATAGGAAAATGCGCTTTATCAACAGTCCCATGAACCGTTATTGTGCAGCTTTTCTCAGTCCCAATGAGATATCTCGCATTGCCATACAAAGTGTATCTTGATTTTTTTCCAAGGCCGGCAATTGATTCTACATCTGCATAACAGATCACTTCACATCGTTTTGAGACGTGCGCAACCGTTCCATGTATCGGCGTCGAACTGTGTATCTCGTAGAAACTATTGATTCCATGATCAATGAAGAGGTTTTGCGACCCCATTACACTGCCGTGTATCTCCAATCTGCAGTTAGTAAGATGTGATCCTGTTCCTAAGGGTACTTCTCCAATAACTCGCGCGTGCACATGATGCATGTATTCTAAAGAGTGGTGTCCAAGCAGGCCGTACACTTCCAATTTCAGCGGATTTTTTTTAGTTCCTTTCAAATGATTTCCTAAACTCCAGATAGGATCTTCATAAGTATGGAATGTAAACCCATTATGACCTGCGTTGTAGGAATGCTGTATGATAACATTGATGAAATCGCCGAAGTAAACTGAAGATCGTGGCTTGCCTTTTTCGTCGATATCAAAAACAGAGCGAAGCTGGACCAATTGATTTATTTGTTTAGGATTCAATATCGCATATTTTGTTTTCTCTCTGAATCGGTCGCGATATTTGAAGAATGAACCTGAATCTTTTCGAGGAGCTTTTAGGAAAATATCCACGATCTCCTCAAGTGCGGCGCTTTGAATCGTTAGATTCGGATCTCTTGTATCATGCCTTGTGAGCACGTCCTGAGAAGGCTTTCCGCGTGTTTTATTTGCGAAGGGATCCAGAGCCATAGAGATATTCATTTTTCCACCCTAACAGCATTCCATTTAATCCAACTTCCTTTGAATCCAAGATCTTTTTTTATCTGCTTCATCGTATCTTCATTATAAACAATGAAAGAGCAGTTTTTTGGCAGAGCATCGCGCATATCGGTCAAATTTCCCACCTTTTCATTGAAATGGAACTGAGACCCATTTGCCTCAGTTGCATACGAATTCCCAACACCCGCATGCGCATAAAAGACTGAATTTTTAGAATAAGAGCCAAAATCATCTCCTGCGTACGCTCTTTGACGCACCGAAGAATTCATTATTTTATTTCCCGTTCCAAGTTCTGAGCTACCCTGTACGTATAAATCAAGATATGAACTGCCAAGCCCCGTATATTTCCCTACGTCTCCATAAATCGTCAATTGCAGTCTTCTGTCCTTATCAGCAGTAAGGAATCCGCCTAAACGTTCTGTATCTGGATTTCTAATGGTAAGGAAGAATTCGTTGGTTCCTGAGATATAAGAAAACATGATAAGCCTGCTCGTGTAGGAAGCCAAAAGATATGCGTTTCTTTCCTTTAATTTGAAGGGGTCTTGGGCCAGAACCGAATGCGTAAGATCGATTTCCGCCGGTTTTAAAAGAGGTAATTGGACGTATTTTTCAGAAAAGAAAGGTTCATTGGGCCAAAACGTTTGATCCGGTTTTGTGTACAGAAATTTGCCATAGAGTTCTATTGCTTTATGCACTAGATCATTGTTAACTTCAATTTTTTCTACATTTTGCGCATTGTTTCCTTTATTTTTGTTTGCAAACGGATCAATTGCCATAGACAAAGTCATTTTAGAAGCACCACTTGATTTAGGTCAATAAATCGCTGGAAATAGCCCATCTGTTTTAAGATGGATTGATACGTATTTTC
>CAZFPU010000084.1:0-8941 GCA_964521145.1 uncultured Methanosarcinales archaeon
CTGGGTAAAGGTCTTTAGGGCCTCATGCAGGTTCCTGTAGATAAAGGCGCCATTATTATAGACCGGAACCACTATTGAAAGCTTGTATTTGGATTTTTTCTCTTTTGGCATGTCGGTAAAAAGGGTTTTTTGAGGCATTATATGGGTTATGGATTTTACTTTGAAAAAATGTGAGCATCCAGTGATGAAAAAGACGATGTTTTGATGATTTTTTTGATAAACAGGGATTAATATCGGGATTTTTTGACACAAAAGAAATATTGGATTGATTTACTTGTTTATTGGCTTTTCGTTTTGGGATTTGTTTTGGTTTTTGAGTGATTAATAGTATAGTGAATAGTATAATGAAAATAAAACGCTGTAAAGAAAAATAATTGAGAAGGCGGTGCGACGGAATTTCTGCGCAAAATCCCACTCGGCCAGCTTCTCGCGAAGTCTGGCACGCGAATGCGGCATTCGCTTCGCTCAGCCCCATGACAAGATGCTGCTTAGGCAACCCCCGCCTCACGCACGCCACAAAAGAGATCGATCCACTATTGCACTGATTGCTCCACCATTGCAACTAAGATATCAATCAATAAGAACCCGGCCGTCGCCTGCGTGCAAGCTTAGATCGCATAGGAGAATAGCAGAAGCGACCTCTGCACGCTTGCATCTCAATGGGCCGGGCTAGATTCCCTCGCTTTTGATCTAAGCATTGCAGAATGCCCAGAACTCCCTAAAAAACAATCTGACAAATAGATACGAAAACCTCGATTCTGATAGAGAATACACAATGACTCTTAGAATCCATACTGCACTATATATAGTGTGCTGGCATTCTGCTTAGAAACGGTAAAAAACCCCATTTTTTCACTACTAAAGTACCAAAACAAATTTGCTACTTTTAGGTGAACGTTTCGTCGACGGCGCCTTATATAACATTCACAATCTTTAAATAATAGAAAAAACATACGGAATCATATGGGGTTGATCAGTAATAAGGCAGGAAAAAAGAAAAGTGCTATAAGCATCCTTCTCACCATGGTTGTTATTTTTGGCCTGGTAATTGCGGGCCCCGTTTCAGCTATCCGATTACAATTAAAGACCGATAAAGCAGTCTATCAAAACAACGATAGGACCGTAAAGATACTTGCTTCTGTTGACATTGAAAGAAACGAGCTTATCCCCATCGAGGATCTTACTCTAAGAATCAATGATGATTTCCTTGTTTGTAATTTCAATGTGGATGGCTCAGAGAGCTGCCCTAATGTCACTATAACGCTTCTCAATCCAGGAGTCATTGAAGAGGGCCAATTACGAGGAAAGGGATTTGGATTTGAAAATCCAGGCGATGAGCCTTCCCAAGAAACAACCGATTTTGGCTTCGGCTATGGATTTGACGACCAAAGAAGAAGATCAGGATTTCGAGGAGAGCTTCTCTATGAGATCAGATGGTCGATCTCACCAGGAGATACGCCTAATGGAAGATATGAAGCCGAACTAGAGGCATTCGCAGAAGAAAACGGCGAACAATTCACGTATGTGACCAAGAGAAGCAAGAAATTCAATATCAAACTATCACCAAATCAAAAATTCAAGACCGAGCATAAGGTTGAAGTAAAAGCCGATGATGGCATGATAACCCTGCTTGGCGATGATACTCTATTCACCAGAGAGGATGCGTCATTTTCAACCAAACTGACCTATGTCAAGAAAGGAAGCGAGGAGAAGATCGGTGGAAGAACTGCTTTGACTGCCTATGCTGAACAGGCCGATGGCTCAAAGATACAATTCCAAGTACAGATGACCGATCACGACCCTATCAATTTCGAGTCAGATGATATCGAAGTGCAAGGGACTGCACAGGTAAGATACCAAAAGAACACTCCTGGCGATGACGTAATAAGAGTTCGGGAAATGATAAGCGATGTCGTCATAAAGATAGAAGGTGGCATGGTCTTGATGAGTTCAACTGATCCAGACATGCCTTTTGAGATCGAACTCACTATTGAACGATTCGATTTTGACTAAGTTCTTTTTATTTTTTGATTTGTTATATTTTAATTTGTTATTAGATTTTGTAGATTGCTTCTTGCATTCTGCATAGTTGATTTTGTGCTAAAAGAACGCCAATAGATGCGGCTGTCATCCAGCTTCTCGCGAAGTCTGGCACGCGAACGCGGCATTCGCTTCGCTCAGCCCCCTTGGTAACGGCACCAGCGCAGAGGTGGCGTTTGAAGGCAACGGCCGCGCCTGTGATCCTGCCTTCTAATGGTCTTCCTTGCCTTGCGCGGCTTCAAGTTGCGAGCCCGTAATGTGGCGAGCCTAGATATCCTCGTTTATTAGGTTCGTTCAGTTTCTTGTTTAAAAATGGAAATGCGTAATTCTCCCTGGGATTCCAAGCCACATCTTTTTTAAAACCACAGTCATTCCCGTCTCTATTGGGGAAAAACAATGAAAATACTCATGCTTTCTTGGCGAGATATCAAGAATCCTAAGGCTGGCGGGGCTGAATCGGTAACCTTCGAATTACTGCGCAGATTTGCTAAATATGGGCATACTTGTACCTGGTTTTGCTCAAGCTTTGAGGGTGCTAAAAAATTTGAGACAATCGAGAATGTGAAGATAATTCGGCAAGGAAGTCCAATTTCGCTGTATTGGAAAGCATATAGGTTTTTGAAACAGACCAATGGTACAATACCCAATGAAAATACTTTGACCAATGAACGAGCCAACGAGGATACAAAAACCAAAGAGGATGTCAGGACCCCTAGTGTATCAATCAATGCAAAATCAAATGAATACAAAAAAACCAAAGAAAATAGCGCTAAAAGAGTCCTAACCAATGCTAAAGAAAGCAAAAAAAAGATCGTTCACGGGGCATCGCTAAAGGGTGACGATAGTGCCCAAACTAAATACGATATCGTGATAGATCAGATAAACACCATTCCTTTTTTTACCCCTCTTTATTATTCTGGCAAGAAGGTTACGTTCTTTCATCAACTCTGCGAAGATATCTGGTTCTATGAACTGGGTTTTGTGCCCGCGTCGCTTGGCTATCTTGCTGAAAAGCTGTATTTGCGCTGGTATAACGATACTCCTGCGATGACCATTTCATCCTCGACGAAATTGAACCTGAAAAAATATGGTTTCAAGGATGCGTTCGTCTTCAAGGATTGCATCGATTCAGAGCCTATTGGCAGAGTTTCAAAAAAAGAAGGGCATGATCTGGTGTATGTAGGCAGGCTGAAAAATTCAAAACGAGTGCATGATATCATCAAGGCATTCTCTATCGTCGAGAAAAAAGTGCCGGATGCCAGGCTGCATATCGCAGGCCAGGGCGATGAATGGTATGAATGGAAATTGAAGAACCTGGTGAAAAAAAACCTGCTTGAATCCTCAGTTGTGTTCTATGGGTATCTTGGAAAAAAACAAAGAAACAAGCTGATGAAAGATGCTCGGGCTATCTTGGTCACTTCGGTAAAGGAAGGGTTTGGGTTGATCGTGCTTGAGGCGAACGCGCAGGGAACTCCTGCAATCGTCTATAATGTCGATGGACTTCGGGATGCGGTCATTTCATCTGAAACGGGACTCATAACCAAAAAAAATAATCCGGCAATGCTTGCAAAAACGATCATTGCATTTCTTACTGATGCTTCGATGCAAAAAAGATTGTCTGAGAATGCCCTCGCGTATTCTAAAACCTTTGATTGGGATGAAGAAGCCCTAAAGGTTGAGAAGTTTTTGAAAGGAATTGTTTTAGAGAAATGATCAAGTGCCGCGCTCATTTCTTTCTGTAGGGTTGCAACATGGCTGGATCTGCATCCTTAAGATACATAGATGACACGAGCAAGAACGGAGCGCCCACATTGATCAACAAATACTTGGCGACATTTCCCGCAGTGAGCACTTCTGATGGAGCTGCCATGAGGTTTTGGCCTACCTTGTAAGCAAAGTATCCAGTTAGGGCCATGAGCCGGAAGGCGCGCTGCCCTTTGGACATGCCGGGCTATCTTGCCAAACCTATCAATAGGATTTCCATTCACATAGAGCTGCTTGATGTATTGGTTATCCTGCAGCCAGAGACCAAAGTATGATATATCGATGACATGAAATATAGTGATAGGCGCTTCTGACTTTGACGCATCATATGATTTTATGGCCTCAACTGCCCGGGGAAGCTCCACTGCCATTGGAACAAGAACGCTACTGATGCTCAAAAGATTGGCGGCGTTGGCAAGTGCATTGGGATCTTTTCTTGTTCTTCTTGCAAGCTTCGCATATTGCCTAAGGATCTGCCTATCGGTCCATTTCACTGCGTCGATGATCTTTTCAAGCACCATGACTAAGGGGAATTAGGCGGCTCATTTAATTTTTTCGCAGATTTTAGCGGGCGTTCGGGCTTGTTTGCGGATGATTTTTTTTGGCTTCAAATGAATGAATTTTAGGATATATGCTACGAATACGACCACTCCCCACTGGACTTTCTGGCGTGAGGTATTTATACTAACATTTTTGTTCTAGACAGTATGCAAAAGATAATGCTTAACTCAAATATATACGGGAGACCATTTGACGACTTGCGCGATAAGGTTATTTTTTCGCAGGCACTTGCGTGTTATAACATTTTTGCGCTTGCACACCTAGAGTCTTTGAATATCATTACTTCAGATGTCTTGTTCGCAGAAATTGAGCTCATATCTGACAAATCAAAAAGGGATGCAGTACACTCATTAGCAAAAGGAACGCAGACTGAGCGAGTCTCGCTTAATGACACAATAATTGACTTGGCCGATGGTGTCCATACCAAAATAAGTGACTACATGGACTGCCTCCACATTGCTTTTTGTGCCTACAGTGGTTCTTCGCATCTGATCACGTGCGATAATGAGCTCATCAACAAAGCGCGATCTATAGAAAAACTTTTAAGTATGCGAGGATATATTTTGAGGATAATAGGCCCCGTGCAATTCCTTGCGGAGGTTAGTGAGATATGATAAATACCAAAGAAGACTTATTGAAAGAAGGGGTTGAAGCCCTCTATGAAGAGTTCGGTCCAATCAAGACTATAAAATTTTTACAAATGGTGGGTCTGCAAAAAGGAGACACCTTAAAAGAAATTGAGACAATAACTCAAAATTTGAGCAAGCAACAAGCCTTGAAAATTGTCAAGAAAGCTAAGTAGTTAATTCACATATCCTATCTCTCAAATATCTCTTCTGAGATCTCATTGAGCTGCCTGATCTTTTGATCGCAGCCATTCTCTAGGATGCTTCTTGCGTGCTTTGGCTGCTTTTGATATAATGAGCCATTGACATAGATTTTTAGGCCATCCTGCTCCCTGATGATCACCGAATCGACTTTTGGAAAATTGCTTCGGGTGATGTGGACCTCTTTTTTGTTCCATGCAGAGCTATACTGCACGATGTAGGAAGTGCCAGTCGATACTAACTGCTCGCATCGGGATTCCAATGGTGCAGCTTGCAGTGGAATGCAGGATATGAGGCAGGTGTAGAGCTCTTTCATGAGTTTGTATAACTACAGGGGATTAAAATAGTTTGTCTAATCAGAATACGCTACCGAATAGATGCGCTTGCTGTCTTCAACATATCGTGTTTCCATTCGGAATCGATGAGTGGCCACAATTTTCGCATGTCTCTTTATTTCTTCAATGGTCAGCATATCATAGAACACAAGTTGCCAGACGCATCTTAATTCGTAATTGCAATCATATTCTTTACATTTACTTTAGAAAGAGAGTCTTTTGGTATTCGTTTGCTTGCATCCAATAATTCGATACCTAATATTTTGTTTTTTTTATCAAAATCCACTATAGTGAAGTCATCTATCTTCTTGTTCTTGGCAAAAATACCTTTCTGGAACTGGATGTACATCGCATCCGCTTCCTTGTCATATCGTATTTCCATCTTTAGATCCAGTACACTGTTACTACCTTTAAATGCTTTTCTGTCTTTTCAATGACGATTTCAGCAGTACCTCTGTCAAGCTTCTTTTGGTAAAAATGTTTTCGGTGTTTTTTAATGATGATATCAGGGGCTTTGATTGCCTCAATGATCTCATGCTTTAGGAATTTTCTGAATGCAAGCTGCTCTTCTGCATGCTGGGTGAACGTAATTTCCATCCTTCATGTCAGCGTGCCTTAGCTTATTAATCTCACGTGAGGAAGTCCAGTGGTAACTCTAGGATATTAAATAGAAACAGATGAATTGTATTATCAACTCCCTAAGTCAGCTATTCAGAATACAAAACCTTGTAGACCAACTTGCAGCGTTCGCGCCTCGATTCTAGAAATCCTGCGTCTTCTAGGCTTGCGTAGAATGATGAAAGATTCACATAGCTCTTCCCATCATGAGGAACTCCTCGGTAGGCGCTCTTGATGGCACTGGTTGCGCTAGCAGGCAAAAATTCTTCAGGAAGGCTGGTTTTGAAAAGGCTTAGTACTTCTCGCAGCGTTGCCTGGCTCGTTTGATTGCCCATGACCTGCTGGCGAAATGTTATCAAGGTGTCAAGGTTCATTTGATTCGCTCCATTTTATTATTATCAAGCAGCTTTGTTGGGTTGAAATCGGTTGCGAAGCGCACCATGAATTGATGGTCCATAGGGATATGTCGTGAGCGATTCCCTGCCATGACATACATAGCTATGATCGCTTCTTTGAGATGGCTTGCGTGATCCTGCACTAGCAGATTATGCTCAAATGATGGATGCTTTCGCAAGTTATTGTATTCGGAAGCATGCGCGAGCAGGGTTGTCGCATGATTATAGAGGTCCAAATTGGGAATACCATTCCTATCCTTGAACGAATCCAGAGGATAATGAGGGATCCCTTCATGGAATATTTTTGCGGAAACATATTCATTATGCGAGATGAGATTTCTCATGATGACCTCAAGGCCCTCATAGAATTCTTTTTTATCGATAGGGGAATTGATGGGCAGATGCGAGTAGTTGCGAAATGCATGGTTTAGGATGTATACCGCGCTCTTGGTCTCTTTTCCTACGCTAAGCGGAGCTGCGATCTTGATGCCAGCTCCTTGGTAGCTTGGTTCTATGGGGAGGGCTATGGCGGTTGCTCCAAAAGGCATTATGATGTTGTTTTTAGCCAGCATACGCCCTAGCTGAGGAGTTGCGTATTGGATGGAGACTACATAGTCTGGCTTCTGGGTTTGTGCTACGATGGAATCAAGATAGGGCTGGCGTTTTGAGAGGTCATTGACTGCCTGCTCAAGTAAGTTAGCTGAGGTTTGTTGCTGGCTGTATGCTGATTGCGGCTTGATGAGAGTGTTTTGAGATAATGCGGTGGCTGCAATGCCTGCGAGTGCTAGTGAAGCTACTGCGCTGAGAAGGACATTCTTGTTTTTGGAATATCTTCTTTCTTGATCTGAAACCCAGCCTTCATCAAAGCGTATCCTGCGTATCTGGCGCGCACTGTAGCCTCCTACGGATGATGCAATGTCTGAATCTGTTTTTCCTTCCACATGCTTTCTTTGAATCTGGCGCAGCACTTGCCTTGATATGTCTGACATGCTACTAGGTAATTAGGGGAATTTTATAAAGATTGTTGAGAATTTTCTTGGAATGGAATAGAAGAAATTGTTTTTTACTTCGTTCTAGAATGTGAGCGCGTCTTAATTCGTAATGGGGAGTGGCAATTTGCGCCCACCCTTCATTAAGCTAGGGGCCTTGGCTTTACTTGGTCTCTAGTCATATTCATCCTCTTCAAAAAGAAATTGGCCTAGTAGTTTTTCTTTGTCAGATCAAGCTGTTTTCTTAGACGATCATAGTATTTATGATCTCCAAGATGGAATTCAATGTAACAGGCATTTTTCACCTTGACAAAAAGAATGCGATACACCTGATTGTCTACCGTCAGTTCTTTTCGAAACGAAAGCAAGTCCTTGATCTCCCATGCCTTGTAAGCTTTTTTGCTTGCTTTGCTAAGCGGGACAATTGACTTGTCCACGATCTTTTGCACCCACTCATAGATATCTTGGGATTGAGAATCAGACAATTTAGAAACGATATCATCAAAGCGCTCTCTTCCTCCCAAGAATGCTATTTCATACTCTTGAGATACTATGCTCTTGATTTTTTCTGTGAATTCCCCTACGTTCACCATGTTCAAGCCTTCGCTATCTGGTGGGATAGGTCGTATAAAAATTTATATGCCTCGTATTCGAATAAGTCTTTGTATGAAGCCGCCTGCGTGTAAAAATATCTTTTGCGATAACTTTTAGTTGTTATTTTCGACATGCTGCGAGGAAGGCTTTCCCCGATATAGCGCTCAACGTCAGTATACTCCTTGAATTGGCTGATCCTTTTATCAAGATCGATGCTTCCTAAGATCTCCTTAGATGTAAAATAATGGATATAGAGTACAATGCCGCGGATATGCTTTCTGAAATTTTTTTGCTCATTGATGAGCGTTGGGTACCCTTCATTGATGACATCCCAATAGTCTGCCATGGTGACTTTGAGGGGTTTTATTGGCAGGATATTTTTTGCTATGCATTGTTTTTTTATTGAATGGTAGAATAACGAATGAAGGTCGTTGAAGTCAATGAACTGGATGTTTGCATCTGGGATCGGCTTGTGTTTTTTTTTGCTTCTGCTTATGACAAAGACGTCTATGTCCTTGAAATGCTCTTTGCTGATGAATGAGCCAGTTATGAATACGTAGCGGTATGGCAATTGATCAAATATGGCTTGCGCTACCTTTTCTCTTTTTCGTATCCATCCATTGTCTGTATATTTTATGATCATTTGTTACTTTTTTTATATTTGTATAAAATAAGTAATATTTAAAGGTTTCTGATTTTTTATTCGAATTAAGGTCTTTGATTCAAAGAGGGTACAAAATGTATCCCAGTTCGCAGGAGATCTCTTGACCTCTGACTCAATATCGACCATTTTCTTGACATTGGGAAAATGGCCAACG
>CAZFPU010000085.1:0-534 GCA_964521145.1 uncultured Methanosarcinales archaeon
TAATGTTATGTTTTCGCAATCTCGACGAGCAAAATCCATGCATTTTAAATATTTTTTACAAGCTTTTTTCCAGTGATTTTGTCGACGTTGTACGCAATGATTTTGTAGAATATCTCCTTCTTTTGGTTTGAAAATTTTTGGTTAAATACGGTGTCTCCGTAGCAGCGCTTCACAACGCTTATTACGGTTTCCTTTTTGCTTCGCTGGTGATATGTTTTTTCTGGAAAATATCGTTTTAGCTTCTTTCTGTACCATCCTTTGGTCCTATGTACAGGAACATCTTTGTTCCTGAGCGGTGCGATAAAGAGTGCTCCGAGTTCATCACGCATGAGTTTGTGATTCTTCTCCGCATCAAACCCTTTATCTCCCAATCCTGTGTCAATAAATCCTAATCTTCGCACTCTTTTCATGAGTGGTTTAAAATCGACATTGTCATGCCGTGCTTTTTTGCGTATTTTTACCGATAGGATAAGCTGATATTTCACATCAGCGATGCTCACCACTTTGATAAAGTCTTTTTTCTTGATTTTCCTG
>CAZFPU010000085.1:544-8831 GCA_964521145.1 uncultured Methanosarcinales archaeon
TGCTTGCTTCCTTGGTAGATGCTAAGGCCAGTTCCATCAATCGCGACAAAGAAGCGAGCAAGTCCGATCACTTTTGGAGTTGCCTCGATAATTCGGAGATGCCATACTGCAGGGCATCGTTCATCAAATGCCTGCAATTTGGAGTAATGCGGAATCTTACCAAGTTTGAGAAAGTGGACAACGGGAGTACAACTCTCAAGCCAATGAGTAAACGGTCTATACTTCAGCCTCAACTTTTGGCGAAATGTTTGCAGGGCAAACAATTGCCAATTGTTGAAATCCTTTCGGCTATGTTGACTGAAACGTTTGGGGAACCCAGAATGTTTAAAGAAAGAGTAAAGAACTTTGGCAAATTTTACGTAATACAGATCATTCTTTTTCCTTGCAAAAAAAGTGGTTTTTTCCATCGACGAGAACCTCCGTGATGAAGAGGTTATTTCTCGTCGATAAATTAAACATCGCTACAGAGCCCCTCAACACCACTTGGAACGAAAATAAGATTTTTGACTTCAGCTTCTAAACTAGATTCCAATGGGAACGGTGTACAACACCCATATGACATTCCTTTTGGCATCCGATTTTCCCTCACCAGATATTTATTTGCTTTTGATCTTGAAATGCCAAGCATTGCCGAAAATATATCTCGAGGTACAATTCTTTTCGTATCGCCGCTGCATATAACTCCAATGTACTCGCTTTCATGGCTAAAATAAATGCTTTTTACTACATTAGCTATTCTAACGCCTAAAACTTTTGCCCGCTCTTCGCATGTATGAGCGCCCTCAGGATGTTTTACCAGTTCCAATTCATAGCCAAGTCTAGCAGCAATGTCAAGTACGTATCTCTTTTCTCCATTTGAGATAGTTTCATCTAGTTTGTGTTGATTCATGGTGCCTCAAAATAATTTTAATTAATCAAAAGTGTCAAGAACGAGGGTGCAGCATAGACAAAGAACAACCAACACGATTCATCGAATATGTTAAAAATAGAGAAGTAAGTCTACTGACAAGGAATACAATCGGCGCTTATCGCGCTTTTGTCCTCAGTGAAATTTGATTGTTTCATTTCAGTCACGAATGCTTTGGAATTATCCAGTAATATTTAAATGTGAGGATTTTAGATTCAGCAGCTAAAACTATTAAGCATAGAAGTATACAGCTCTCGATTTATCTCGTAATTATTCTTGTTCGAAACCAATACCAGCATGACTTCCCTATTTCCGCAGATTGTTCCTGACACAATGGTATCCACATTCTTATCGCTAAAGTCAATGGCGTATGTATACCAATCCCGTTCATTAAATTTAGCGATGCCAACAACCTGCTCGACCATAGTAATTTGCTGTTGGGTCAGCGGTGAATCCCCTTGAATATCCTGCAAGGCCTGGATTTTTCCAAGGGCCAAAAGGTCTGCTAGTGTTGCGTTCGCAACGGTGAATAGTAGCGTGTCGGATGCCTTCACCAGTGCCCATTTATCTGGAAGATCCCGGGTGACTTCATCCCATCCGTTTGGATATGTAAATGAGAAACCATATTCAGTGCTCTGGAATTTGTTTGAAAGGGGTATTTGTATTTCCTGATCATCTGTGCTCTTAGGCGTGCAGCCAAATAGAACTAAAGCAAAGCAAACGAGCAGGAATATTTTTTTCATAGCCGCTTAGAAGTTTCCATTATTATAAATGTTCGTAATTGAACTCTTAACATCATTGAACTCTGGCTATCGCATGAGCTAGTGTAAGAAAATCTATTCTGTCTTTCATAAAATTCACTACTTATTAATAGCAAAAATACAAAGATTTATAAATACCCATCCGCTACGAACATAAGACCAGAGGTGGTAGTTTGGGGGACTCTGGTGGACGCAAAGACTGTTATCATCATTATCTTGACATTCACAGTAGGCTGGAGCGCAAGCTCTATCTATAGCGAAAGCACCTTAGTGCCAATTACTAATTTTGAGGTGAATTCTGAACCAACAGTAGATGAAACTATTGAGGGTGATTCTAAATCAAATGCCTTGTATGATAGCGCTTTAGAAAAGATTGAGACTGTACAGGGAATGCTTGAAGGAAATCTAAGCAGTAAAAATAAGAATAGCCCGCAGGACTGGATCTCCATGGACCAGATCCATGTCTACAACAATAGAGTCATTATTGATATCAAAAATCCTGAGTGGTCTGTGTTCACCGATACCAAATCAATGGATCCGCTCATTGACAGCCAAAGCAATGCGATCGAAGTGATACCACAAAGCGAAAAAGATATTCAAGTGGGAGACATCGTTGCCTATGAATCAAAATACGCGACCGGAGTAATTACTCATCGTGTCGTTGAGATCGGCTCAGATGATGACGGATGGTATGCGCGCATTAAAGGAGATAATAATGATAGAGTGGATCCTGGGAAAGTACGCTTTGGTCAGATAAGAAGGGTTGTTGTAGCGATTATTTATTAAGATGGTGTCTATTTCTTTGTTCACAAATTATAGAGATTAAATAGACGATGACAGACCTAAAAACGATCGTGCAGAAAAGATGGGAAGAGATTGATGCCAATAGGGAAACCAATGAAGTAAGCAAGCTTTCGCCAGAAGTTATACGAACGTACTTACAAACCGAGATCATGAGAAGAGAGTCGTTGTCTCGCTGGATAGGTTCTTCTGAAGAATTAGAAACGCTTACAGACCAATTCCTAAGGATTATGCCCCAGAAAGAGGTCATTGGAAGTGTGGGTGTTTTTGCTGGCCATATCCTGCATTTTGGCGAGCAAATGATCCTGCGTTATGGGATTCCAATCAAAAAAGAAGTCTTGCGCCATGGAGAATTTGCCCAATATGGAGATTACAGGCCTCTTGGTTCAGATCAACCCCAAGAAGAATTGCGAGTGCTTCCCGATCGTGCGAGTACCAAAGAGATCATCGGAAGAAGCATGAACCTATACCAGAGAATGCAAACAGACAGTGCTTTAGGCGAGATAATGGGAGGTTTTGATTCTTGGAGAGCAGCGCTTGTGTTTGCCCAATACGCTCACCGCTGGTCTAGGAAAACTTCTGAGAATTCGGGAAAGCCCTATCCACCAAGACTCATGGCTTACAAAAATGCAAAAAGATATCAGCGATTTGGCTTGACTTCAGAAGAGTCATTAAAGGCGGTAAAACCAGGGGCCCTCTATCATGTTGAAAATGTGTTCGGAGAGTTTGGTGTTTGCTACATTGCCGGCAATTTAGAAAAATTCAAGGAACTTTCCCTATATTCTCAGAGCAAAGACGCAAAGCGATATTTCAATGATGTCTCCCAAGGAAATTATGAAAAATTCAGGCAAGTAATCGCTGGGAAAAAAGTATAGTTATCTCCCATCGACTGCCTTAAAAATTACTGTCCCATTGCAAACACCTGCCGGACCCAATGGAATTCTAAGCCTCCAATAAGTAACGTTGGTGCTATTGCCCAGCTGATTGGTTGTCAACCCTCTCTTTGGAATGGTCAGGTTCATGACCTGCCGTGATTGATTGGTAAGATTCACCATGGTATCAAATGCTGTTGATGAATAGAGCGAATATCGCTGATTGCCAAAGGTGATGTTTGCACCTGAAGCACAAAGCATGGTGTAATTGATCCCCTCTGGTTCATCAACTCCTCCATATCCTCGCAAAGAAAGATTCATGGGGATGTTACCGGTATTGGTTATGTTTTTTTCGATTGAAGTTCCTGTTGTCTGTGTGACTGATAAGGAGCCATAATCAAGAGTCAGATTGTTAAGAGCGATCCCAAGCACCTCATTAAGATAGGTTTGGGATGAGGTATTGAATGTGGTAAGCGTTCCCGCATCAACTAAAGTCATATTGCAGATCCAATTGCCAAAATTTGCAAAATATTGGACTGAAAATTGGCATGAGCAGGTTCCATTCACATTGCCAGTTCCCGAGACAACAGCACAGGTGCCGCAGCTTGAATTGGTATAATGCGTTAAGTTATTGTCTGGGCTATCGAATTCATCAGTGGGAGCGTAGTACATCGTTGCGTTGACAAAGGTCACGTCATCAAATCCCGAAGGATCTGAAAAAGAACCGTTGCAAACTACCGTAGTGTTTGATCCTGCAGAAATATCGATCTGGCCAAGTGCATCAAGTGGGCTTGAAAAAAAAACACGGTATAGATCAGGAAATTGATTGGACACATTTACTTTAGCGAGCACGCTTTGATTTGAAATGTTTGCGCCTGAAACGTTTTCTGTGGTGACCGATAAGCCGGCAAAGTACAAAACAAACGCAAGAAAAAAATAGAGAAATAGGCCAAGCGCTCGTGCATATCTGGTTTCTATGCTAATTTTCATGCGCTAAAGCCCTGCTTTCGGGCATTTCTTATCATTTCAGGATCAAGACAATCTCCGCGCCTTCATTGATCCAGTAATTGCTGCATTGCGCACTGATGCACACGAGCAGCGTGCTCTCCGCATTCTCCCTAACCCTCAACTTGTTGCCGCAGCTTTTGCATATGTTCTCTTTTTGCGTAATTGACTTCATCATGGTTGTTCTCAAGCCTCCCTTAGTCTTTGTTCCACAGCAACTTACTCATTTATGCGAATTTGAATGAATTTTGGATGATTTATTTTTGAATTTGAGTTTTAGTTTTGAATTTTTTTCTTGGTTTGAATTTTTGAATTTTGAAAGGCGAGTTATTTTGCCCGCGCCAGTGTGCGCGGGTTCTTATCAATTGCTATCTTAGTGCAAGGTGTTGGTTTGCTTCGTTTTCCTGTTTTATTTTTAATTTAAGTCTAAAAGTTATACTGGGTTTAGGACAACTCCACGTAAAAATAATAGGAGGTTGGTGCCACTGTATCTCCATTCTCTCCTACGATGAGCTGGAAATCTGCTGTCTCTGATCCTTTGAAAGATTGCTGGTCGTTTTCTAGGATGGTTGCGTAGATCACACTCTCTGAACTGGTGTTGTCGTGCAATATCGTTTCATTGTAATGGACGCCGCTGTACGCATCGTTCACATGTAACGATACCGATTTGCAGCCGCTCGCTGCGTTGATCGTTAAGCTTCCTACTTGGAACGTGTTGGTAAAACTCAAATTGAATGTCTCATTCACGCCATCGACATCATTCTGGCCAATGCCCAGGCTTCCTTCGAGCTCTGCAAGGGTAATGTTTTGGTTGGTGTCTGCACTGAAATTGAAACATCGAACCTGGGTCCAGATCGGGGCTACGCTGCTGTTCACCGCGTAGATCTCTCCTTGGGCAGCTGCCATGGTCCAATGATACATTGCGCTTCCCTGTGAATCTGATAACGAAAGATTGCCCGATACATTCCCATAAAATCCCTGCCAGCGTTTTGTTACCTGCGTTGCGATTATCGACAATGAGGTGACATTGCCTGCCTGCGCCTGCACATCTATGCCACTCTGCGATGGCATTCGCTCACTGGGGCCTCGCGAAATGCTGTCAGGACCTCCCGGCTGCGCAAAAGCGAGGATCGAGCACAAGGCGCATGCTATAACAAATACTATGCACGCTATCGCTATCGTTCTCGCTCGCATTAATCAAAGGGGATTTTAGCAGGCTGTTTTCAGTTCATGCTCCTTATGCCAATTCTACGTAAAAGTAATAGCTGGTTGGTGTTGCTACCTGTCCATTCTCACCAACGATGAGCTGGAAGTCCGCTGTTTCCGTACCTGTCTTGAAGTTATCTGCATCCTGCTCAAGCACGGTTGTGTAAATGACCGCCTCATTGCTGGTATTGTCATGCAAAATCACCACGTCGAAATCCGACTCCTGATATGCATCATCGACATTCAATGCAACTCTTTTGCAGCCACTCGTGCTGCTAATCGTGATTGAAGTTCCGACCTGGAACGAGCCGGTGAAGCTAAGATTGAATGTCTCGTTCACGCCATCAACGTCAGTAGCGCCCATGCCAAGTGAACCCTCAAGTTCTGCGAGGGTGATGTTTTGGTTGGTGTCCGCGGTGAAATTGAAGCATCGCACTTGCGTCCAGATCGGAGCAGCGCTTTGGTTAACGGCATATACTTCACCTTGGATTGTGGCCATTGCCCATTGGTACATAGAATTACCAGAGTTATCTGAGAGGGATATGTTCCCAGTCACGTTCCCATAGAAGCCCTGCCATCGAACTGTCTGAGTATCATGAGTTAGGGTAACTGGAGTGACGTTTCAGCCCTGTGTTTGCTGCTGCACACCGCTGTTGGTACCGCCACCATTCGCGCTTTGCCCTCGCGATATTGAATCCGGACCTTCCGGAACGGCAAAGGCTGCCATGCTCCATACTGCGAGCATGCAAACAACAATTAATGAATAAACAATACTATTGATCTGTTTCATTGGCTTCCTCCTGGTTTTTGTTTTTTTTAGACAAGAATGGGCGGGAACAGAAAAAGCAACAGCTTGTATCGAGGTGTTTTTGTTGCGAACCTGCGCCCCGCCGTGAAAATGGGATACATTTTTTTCTAGACATCACCCCCACTCAAAAAGTGATGTGGATCATGCAATGCGATCAATTCTATGGACTGCTTCTTGTTTTTTGCAAAGAGCTGCCTTATTTCAGAAGTAAGATGGTGCCGAACTGTCAAGGTGGTCTTTGGCATTGGCATCTTTTTATCTGAAGCGATGACCAATTCCTTGCTCGTTTCGTCAAATGCAATGAATGATATGTCTGCTAGCTGCGGCTCGATCTGCCAGAATAATTTTTCAAGAGGATAGTGCAGCGTACCATCGGTTAAAAACCAGATGCGCATGACCACTTTGCGATGGCTATCGATCTTAAGCAGCTTTTTTTCAGCGAATTGCTGCATCGTTGAAACAAGATAGGCATGATCATGGGATAATGAAAAGAGGGACCGCGGTTTTCCCTTGTCTCGATTCTTCACTTTTTCTTTCGAGACAAGATTAGAGGCCTCAAGAAGACGCAGCTGCTGGCTTACGTTTGCCATCGTGGTATTGAGCTTTAGCGAGAGTTGCAGTGGGCTTTGCTTTGCATGCGAAAGCTGCTCTAAGATATTCCATCTTTGTTCCGTGAACATGCTTTCGAGCTCCATTTTTGAGGTTTCCGTCGTAAAATGCTTTTGTAGTTTGGTATACGAATTTGTATCCTAATCCCTTTGATAGCTTCTATTTAAATGTTTCGTTTAGTACAGAAGTACTGTACTTTTTTAAGTTCAGTGATTAATTAATTAGTTGGATGGATCTTTAGACGAGAAATTGGATCCTTTTCCCAAAAAGTGTGTGTTTTTTTCGAGCAGAAACAGGCTCAAAAAACCACCCCCGGGGCAGCAATCTTTAATATCAGAGTATATTTCCAAGTGCATGGCATATTCGAAATTGCATCTCTATTTTGGAAATGTCCCTTCAGATGGTGTTAGAGAAGGGCATCTTGATCTACATTCCAAAGACTTAGGCAAGATAGAGCATTACAAAGAGGCGCTAGGAGTTGTACAAAAATACCTGAAGATGGATTTCTTTGGAAGCATACCGGTGGCAATTGGCTCGCCAAGTCTTTTTAAAAGTGAAGAGCATGCCAATCAATTCATAGAAAGTACAGCGAAAAGTTTTGCGGGGTCCTATGGACTCTATGAAATAAGAATATGCATGCATGGAAAGATCGGTTTCGATAAGTATCTTCGCATGCAAGGATGGAATGAAAGCCAAAAAGGCGAGCTCATCGAAAAAATAAAGTCAATACAGTTTGATTTTGAGCCCGATGAATATTTGCGCAATATGAAGCCAATACCTGAGGCAGTTTCTATAGATGATATGCTTATGCATCAGATTACGTTCCATGGATAGAATATCAATGTCGCTAGGCCAACTCCACAAAAAACCAGTAATTTCTCAAAGCAGAAGAACCATTAACCCCAACTATCATCTCAAAATCAAGCGATGCGTTATTGAATCCAATGGAATCCTGGTATATCTTTGCGGCAAACACAATGCTGTGATTGTCCGTTAACAGCACTTCTTGGTATTTATCTATTTGGTAGCCTGTTGCGTTGTTAAGCGTGACCATCGAGCAGTTGTCCGCATGGTTAAAGATCCTTGCGCCGATCGTGAAGGTTGCTCCACCATTGCCAAAGGTCTGATTGAAAGTAGCATTGATGCTATCCTTAACACCTTGCTCGTTGGCAGATAGGCCAAGAAATGCATTGAGATCAGAAACGTTGTATTTCAAGACAGAAGTATTCGTAGTGAAATTCACACAGTCAATTATATCCCAGTTTACCGTCGATCCATTCGCGGCCATCACGAGGCCTGTTGGGTCGGCAAGGCTCCA